>CABXST010000020.1 GCA_902514885.1 uncultured Alphaproteobacteria bacterium
TGAATCAAAATCATTTATAGCATCCTTATGTTGTTTGAGTCTTCCTTGAGATTTATTAATTAAATTAATATCTTCCCAATTATCAGGACTAGTAATAACTTTTTTTAAACTTTCAATATCTTTAATAGTTTTATCATAGTCAAAGACTCCTCCTAGTAACATTTACAAGTGAGTCTGTTTCTTTAATTAAATTCAATAGTTCAAATTTATCCATTAATTTATACCACCGATACTCTCAATTTTATTTATTTCATCTATTATTTCTAATTGTTCTTTTGTAAAATAGTCAATAATTGTATTTTGTCCATCAGAAATTTCACCATTATCTTTATTAACTTTTTTAACTATGAGATTACTAGGCACTACAAATTTATCATTTGTATTTTTATTATGTAATAAATAATTTTCAATAATTGATTTAAAAATAGGTAAAGCAACAGAAGATCCAGTTTCTCTAAATCCAATTGATTTAGGTGTGTCGTAACCAACATAAACTCCTATTACATATCTTGGAGTAAGTCCAAAAAACCATAAATCTTTACTTTCATTAGTTGTTCCTGTTTTTCCCGCTATAGGATAATTAATTTCACTTAAAGATTTTCCAGTACCTCTTTTGACTGCCCCTTCAAGTATGTTTAAGATTTGAAAAGAGGTTTGTGGAGATATTACTTTATCCTTCTGAGACTCTATAATTGGTCTTCTGTATGACCTATCTTCATAAGAAAACGAACAATATTTACATTTAAAATAATCATTGTTAATAATTAATTCACCCTCATTTGAGACAACTTTTTTAATTATTGAGGGTTCAACTATATAACCACCATTTAAAAAAATTGAATATGATTTTGTTAAATTTAAAAGATTATTTTCTACAGCACCGAGAAGTGTAGAATAAACATCTGTATTTGTATTTTTATCATAAAAATTTATTTTATCTAAAAATTCATTAACTGAATTTAGTCCTAAATCTAGACCAATTTTGAGTGTTACTAAATTGTTTGATGTCTCTAAAGCTCTTCTGAAAGTTAATTCTCCATATGACTTGTTAGAATAATTTTTAGGTACCCATACTGGGAGGTTGTTCCCTTGGTCTAAAAGAATATTTGAGTCAAGTATGAGGGTATTAGGTAGATGTTTTCCTGTTTCTAAAGCTTTAGCATAAATAAATGGTTTTATTGATGATCCTGGTTGTCTATATGCCTGTGTAACTCTATTAAAGTTACTTATATTGTAATTTACACCTCCAACCATAGAAACTATATCTCCATTAAATGGGTCAATAATAACTACAGATCCATTGATTTCGTGTAACTGAACTGCATAAAAAGAGTTATCTATATTAGTAACAAATATGTAATCATTTAAATTTAAATAAGTATTTGGTGAAACTTTTCTAGGGCCATACAAATTATTATCTTTATTTAGAGTTATTAATTCACTTGAATTAATAATTGATAACTGAACTAAACTAGATTTTTTATTAACAACTTTTGCTATTTGCCAATGTTCATTATCTATCTTTAAAATATCTTCCAAATTTTTATAACTACCATCCCAATTTCTATATTTTTTTTCAAGTAATGCTAAATTATCAATCAAAGATTTTTCAGATATTTTTTGAAGATTTTGATCAATTGTAGATTGAATATAAAATGCATTTTTATTAAAAGAATTTGAATTAATAGAATTCAATATAAAATCAGTCTTATAATCTGACTTATATTTTTTAATATTTTTTTTTGTTAACTCTATCTTTAGATTAGAATAATAACTATATTGATCTGGAGTTATAAATTGGTTTATTTCCATTTGCTTTAAAACATAATTTCTTCTATCAAATGCCCTTTTATAATTTTTATCAGGATCGTAATTATTTGGACCTTTAGGCAAAGCTGCTAGATATGCATATTCATGTATGTCTAAATCAAATATAGATTTATTAAAATAATTAAATGAAGCTGAGGCTACTCCATATGAGCGTCTACCAAAATAAATTTCATTTAAATATAGTTCTATTATAAATTCTTTGGGGTATTCTTGCTCTATTCTAAGAGATAATATTAATTCTTTGATTTTTCTTGAAATAGTTTGGTCTCTACTAAGTAAAATATTTTTAACTAATTGTTGTGTAATTGTAGAGGCTCCAACATAATTATTACTATTTTGAGAGTAAATATTTTTCACATTAATAATAAAAGCATTGGCAATACCTTTGATATCAAATCCCTGATGTTGAAAAAAAGTTTTGTCTTCAGCTGAAATTATTGCATTAATCATGTTTTTAGGTATGTCTTTAAAATCTAAGTAAAATCTATCTCTGCTGCCCACATGATACATAAGCTCGTATTTTTCGTCATAAATTTTTGTTATTTCATTTGGAAAATATTGAGATATATTATGGTCAGGTAATTCTTGTTGGATATTCCATAAATATATTACCATTATGGATATTCCTAATATAGAAAATATAAAAATGTACTGCAAATACTTAAAAAGTTTCATTCAAATTAATAACCAAATTAATAACAATTTATTATATCAAAAGGATTTAAACAAATGTCTAAAAGAATTTTTATTGATGGAAGCATCAATAGTGAATTATGTATCATTGCTACCGATGGGCAAGAAATCAATTATTTTGACTACTCAGACGATCTAACAACTAATAAGAAAAATAGCATATATTTAGGAACTGTCTCAAGAGTAGAACCTTCTCTTCAGGCCGCTTTCATTGAATTTGGATCTGAAAAGAAAGCTTTTTTACCATTTGATGAAATACATCCTAGCTACTTTAAAATACCACATAATGAAAAAGTAATTAAAAATGAAAAAGATGATGAAATAGACGATGAAAAAGAAGCTAAAAAGCGTTTTTTATCTTTTTACCGTAGATATAAAATACAAGATGTAATTAAAAAAGATCAGGTACTCTTAATTCAAATAGTAAAAGAAGAAAGAGGTACTAAAGGTGCAGCAATAACTACTTTTATATCTTTACCTGGTAGATATAGTGTTTTATTACCAAATAACTCATCAACAGGTGGGGTATCAAAAAAAATTTCAAATCCCCTTGATAGAAAAAGACTTAAGAAACTGCACGAAAATTTCAATTTACCAGATGGTATGTCATTAATAATTAGAACCAACGCTATTAATGCAGAAGACCAGAATATTATTGCAGATTTTAATTATTTGAGAAAATTATGGACTAAAGTAAGAGAAGATACATTAAAATCAAAAGCACCTGTGTTAATAACAGAACTAGATACACCTATAATAAAAGTTGCAAGAGATTTTAATCAAAGAAAAATTGAAGAGATTATTTTTTCAGATTTAAAAACAATGAAATTGTATAAGAAATTAGAAAAAGATTTTAGTATCAAAACAAATAAAAAAATAATTCATTATAGAGATAAACTTCCACTTTTTGAAAGTTACGGAATTAAAAATCCAATAAACAGTCTAACAGAAGAAAATATTTATTTAAAATCTGGAGGATATTTAGTAATAAATCCAACTGAAGCTCTTACAAGTATTGATATTAACTCGGGTCGTGCTACATCAGAAAAAAACATTGAAATTACTGCATTAAATACAAATCTAGAAGCTAGTGATGAAATATTTAAACAAATTCAATTGAGAAATATTGCAGGATTAATTGTTATTGATTTTATAGATATGAACATAAATTCAAATAATTTAAAAGTTGAAAGAAAAATTAAAGATTTATTTTATAAAGATAGATCAAGAGTTCAATTAACTAAAATTTCTCAATTTGGTCTTATGGAAATATCCAGACAAAGAATTGGGCAAAGTATTTATGAAACTTTCTATAATAAATGTGATTGCTGTGGTGGAGGTGGATTTAAAAAAACTGACTCAATTTTAATACATAATATCATTTCTGATATAAAAGGTATAAATGCAATTGGATATAAAGATGATTTAGAAATTCATATTGATAAAGAGTTTTTTGATAAAAATTATAAAAAAATTGAAAAAATAATTAAAAAAATGGATCTATCTTTTGAAATTAATTATGTTAGCAAATCAATACCTAGTAAAATTTATGAAATTAATCAGGATTTAATTAATAAAGCCAGAAATAATACTAGAGAAATCATAGAAAAAAATAAAACAGTAGAAATAAATTCTGAAAAATCCTATAGGAGGAAAATTAAAAAAAAAATAGTTGAAAGCTAATCTTAGATCGATTTATATTTTATTTTTTATATTCATTTTTAATAATTTATATAGTTATGAATTAATTAGAGATCCTATATTTGAAAATTATTTTAATGATATAAGTAAAGAATTAAAACTTAATAATATAAATGTCTATTTAATCAGAAATAAATCAGCTAACGCTTTTGTAATTAAAGACAGCATCTATTTCACAACAGGCTTATTAGAAACTATTAATTATGAGGATACTCTAAAAGCAATATATTTGCATGAATATGGACATATTATAAATAACCATTTTCAAAGTAAACTAATTAGAATTTATCAATCTAATGATAAAAATGTTTTTTACAATTTGTTTTCAGTTGGACTGGCTGTGCTTTCTGGCAATGCAAGTATGGGTGTCAGTGCTTCCATTACTTTAAATAGTAATCTCATAAACGAAATTTCTAAACATTCTGTAAATTTTGAAATTGAAGCAGATAATTTTATGATTGAGCAAATTAAAAATAACAAGATCTATACTTTGGAATTAATATCTTTTTTGAATAATTTATCTGATCCTAGTAATAGTTACTTTAAAACACATCCAAAAACTGATGACAGAATTAATAATTTAAAGAAGTTAAATTATAAAATATCTAAAAACTCAGAAAAATTTGATTGGTTGAAGTCAAAGTATACAAATAATTCTAATAATAAATCATTTAATCTTTTTTTTAAAAATTTAGAAAAGGGTATTTTTAATAAAAAAGATGTAATTGGTAAAATAAAAAAAGAATTAATTTTATATGAAGCTTTTAAAAAAGGGCTGCTTATAAATAATTGGGACAAAGAATTTCAAAATTTATTAATTAATAACAGTAATTCTTTTTTAAAAATTGAATATATTAACTATTTATTAGACAATAATTTAAATCAAAAATATTACATCATAGAAGATTTGAAATATGATAAAAATTTGATGAATGAATATTTTTACTATTATATTTATGGTAAATATTATAACAAAATAAATGCTTTGAATTTATCTAACTTTTATTTTTGTCAATTTTACAAAGCAATAAATTCTTCAAATAAAGCAGATTTTTTTTGTAAAAAATATGATATTAAAGATATTCCAACATTAGACAAATCATATGCCCTATTTAAATAGAGAACAAATATTAGCGCTTATTAAGAAGAAACGTATTTTTTCAGATAAAACTACAATTAAAAATCAAATACAACCAGCTTCACTAGATTTAACACTTTCTAATACATGTTATAGAATTAAAGCATCTTTTATTCCAAATAACACAAAAATATCTAAAGTAATAAAAGAATTATCATTATCAAAAATTGATTTAAGTAAAAATACACTTTTAGAGAAAAATTGTATTTATTTGTGTGAATTAAATGAAAAATTAAATTTACCAAATAATATAATGGGAAAATCAAATCCTAAAAGTACAACAGGACGACTAGATATATTTACACGTGTAATAACAGAAAATGGGAAAGAATATGATTTTATAAATTATAAATATAGAGGAAGATTATTCTTAGAAATTATTCCTCAATCTTTTAGTATTATTATTAAAAAAAATACTTCCTTAAATCAGATAAGATTTTTTCAAGGTTCAAATATTGAAATTAAAAATAAAAAAGTTAATATTTCCGTATCTATTAAAAAAAATCAAGTTACTGCATATAAGGCTAAAAAAATTACATCAGCAATTGATTTAAATAAAATTAATTTTTATAAGGCAAGTAAATATTGGGAAGAAATAATACCTAAAGATAATTATTTTATAATCGAAAGAGATGAGTTTTATATACTTAGATCTAAGGAGTCAATCATTGTAAAAAATAATCAAGCTGCTGAACTTGAACCTTTTAAAGATAGCTTTGGTAATTTCAGGGTACACTATGCTGGTTTTTTTGATCCTGGATTTGGTAATAGCAAAAGTGGCACCCCTGCTGTTCTTGAGTTGCGAGCTTATGATACACCATTTATAATAAGAGATGGTCAACTAGTAGGTCAGCTTAATTATTATGAAATTGATGAAATAAAAAAAGAAACATATGGACTTTCAATTAAATCAAACTACTTTAATCAAAATTTAAAATTAGCAAAACAATTCAAGTAGTAATTTATATAGGAGTTTTATTTTAATTTCTATCAGGTATATTAGATAACATGTTAGATAAAAAAATTAATCAGACAATTGATAGTTTGATAAAAAAAATTAAGGATAACGATTTAGGTTCTATCAAATTGTCAAATAAAACAAATACTATTGAAATTTCTAATAAATCAATAACACTTGGCTCTAATCAAAACACTCAAAATATTTCACCTTCAAATAATCATAATTTAAAGAATGAAACAATTGAAAGCTTTAATAGTATTGATAGTCCTATGGTAGGAATTATATACTTAACTCCCAAACCTAGTTCTCCGCCCTTTGCAAAAAAGGGTCAGAAGATTAAAAAAGGTGATACAATTTGTTTAATTGAGGCAATGAAAACCTTCAATGAAATTAAATCTGATAGAGATTGCACAATTAAAACAGTAATGGTTAAAAATGGTGAAGCAGTTGAATTTGGCCAACCTCTATTTGAAATATCGTAATTGTTTAAAAAAATATTAGTCGCAAATAGAGGAGAAATCGCAGTTCGTATTATACGAGCCTGTAAAGAACTTAACATCAAAACAGTTGCCATACATTCTAATGTAGATACAGAAGCAATGCATGTGAAGCTAGCTGACGAAAGTATCTGCGTTGGTAGTGCCCTACCTAATGAAAGTTATCTAAATATTCCTAGTATTATAAGCGCAATTGATATAACAGGAGCTGATGCTGTTCATCCTGGATATGGATTTTTGAGTGAAAACGACAAATTTGCAAAAATATTAAGTTCACACAAAGTAAAGTTTATAGGTCCTACTTCAAAATCTATCTTAGAGTTAGGTAATAAAAGCAATGCTTTAAGACTAGCAAGCGAATTTAAATTACCTATTTTAGGAAATAAAAATTCTAAAAATATAAACAATACAAGTGATGCTCAAAAAATATCAAAAGAAATTGGTATGCCTGTTGTTATCAAAGCAGCCTATGGGGGCGGTGGTAAAGGGATGAGAGTATTTAAAAATAATAGCGAAATAGATAAATTCTTTTCTCAATTGAAAGCAGAAGCTAAAAATTATTTTGGTGATGACACTATGTATGCTGAAAAGTTTTTGACAAATGCAAAACATATAGAGTTTCAAGTAATATCAGATCCAAAGAATAACTATGCAGAAATAATTGGGCAAAGGGATTGTTCGATTCAACGTAAAAATCAAAAAATAATTGAAGAAATACCATCAGAGTTCGTAGTTATAAATAATTTAAAAGTAATAGAGAAGAGTATCAAAGATCTATTGCTTAAAAACAAATATGAAGGCTTAGGAACTTTAGAATTTTTATATCAAGATAATGAAATATTTTTTATTGAAATGAATACAAGATTACAGGTTGAGCACCCTGTAACAGAAGAGGCATTTGATATTGACTTAGTAAAATATCAAATAATGGTTGCTGCTGGGTATAAAATTGATCTAAGTAATGTAATAAGAAAAAATCACACTATTGAATGTAGAATAAATGCAGAAAACGCTAAAGATTTTTCACCTAGCCCAGGAACAGTAAAATTTATAAATGTTCCAGGAGGAAGAGGAGTTCGAATAGATACCGCCTTATATACAAATTATAAGGTTAATCCTCATTATGATAGTCTTATTTTAAAAATAGTATCTAAAGGAAAAGATAGAAATGAATCTATATCAATAATGAAAAGAGCATTAGATGAGATAATCATAGATGGAATAGATACAAATATTGATTTACACAAATGGATTTTAAATCAAAATGATTTTATTAATGGTATTTATAATACAAATTGGCTAGAAAAAAATATTTCTAAATTTAATTAGCAATCAGTCAATGAAATTTCATATATCTTATTAGAATACAAATTTAATTCGTCTGTATATTTAAAAAACCAACCAATAAATATATTGTCATTTTGAGTAATTTTTAATAAAGCAGCAGTATCTAGATATTTATCAAATTCAATATTTTTGCAAGAAACTAATTCAAATGATAAATTTCTAAATTGATATGAATTTGAAAACTCAAGCTCATATTTCGATGATGAAGATTTATCTAGAATGAGTAGCTTTGTATTGTTAATTTCTATAGCTTGTAATTGACCAAAAAAAATACTATTTAAAAATAAAATTATTAATAATTTCTTCCAAAGACACTGCATCAATATTATCAGTCGTGTAATCATTATTTTGAAGTAGTACCTCACTTTCTCCTAATTGTATTTCTATGTATGGGGACCCTATAAATCCGTTATTAGATATTTTAAATGTTGAGTTATCAGGTATTTTTACACTTTCATCGATAGATGATGTAATAATTGCCATGTAATTCTCTTGATCTAATGAAATACCTGAAACTTCCCCTACTTTAACACCTTTAATTTTAACATCGTTACCTATATTCACATTACCTATGTCAAAAAAACTAGAATTAATTTGAAAAGTTTCGATTTTATTAAAAAAATTTATTTTAGAAGAATAATAAAAGATACAAATTATAGATATTATTAATATTAACAATCCAAGAATAAATTCTATATTTATTTTCTTATTCATTTAAATTTAAATCATTTAAATATCTAAGAAACATATCAACTGAATATGAGTCTTGAGTTTGATTAAAAACATATTGTTGATTTGATTTATCTAAGTATTCACCAAATCCAGGTTCTATAGATAGTGCTTTCCTTCCAAAAATACCTTCACTTTTAATTTTTATAATTGAATCCTCTGGAATATTATATTTTCTCTCAATATTACCATTAATAATAATCCCATCTGGAGAAATCTTTATTTTATTTACATCGCCTATCTTTATGCCAGCTAATTGTACTTCAGAATTATTATTGATGCCCTCAACATAATTAAAGGTGGCAATAAAAGGGATGGAGTCATTATTAGATATATTTTTAAGAAGAAAAAAAAGAAATACCAAAATAATACTAAATAAAATACCTATTTTAAAATGGTATAGTGAGTCATAAGAGTCAATTTCTTGAGTTATTTTGGATTCCAACTGTTATAACCCTTATCAATAGTTTCTTTATGTTTTACTGAATGTTTTTGTATTCTTCTTTTTACCAAACTCTCTTGATTATTTGTATCTAAATCAAGGTTTAATAATTCATCAGAAGTATTATGTAACCAGTTATGAAATTGTGTTGGAAGTGACTCTGGTCCAAAACCCTGAGCATAGACTACCCATCGTTTTGAAGAGTTTTTTTTATCATGATAATATTTATTACCTAGCGAATCTTGATGAACAAGATTACCATTAAAATAAGAATATAATCTAAAACCTAAAGACATGTGTAATTATAACAAATTAATAACTTTATGAGAATAATACTTATTACATTTATTCTAATAGTCAATTTATCACATCCATTATTTGCAAAAATAGCCAGTGTAATAGGTAATCCCCTATCACAAGAAATATATTTTGAAGTTAACAAGGACACAAAAAATTATCCAGCATCACTTACTAAAATTATGACACTTTATATAATATTTGATGAATTAGAGCAGAAAAAGCTTAATTTAAATGATCGTGTATACTTCTCTAAACATGCAACTTATCAGCAACCTTCTAAATTAGGTATAGCAGAGAAGGATTTCATCACTGTAGACGAATTGATTGACTCATTAATAGTCAAATCAGCAAATGATGCAGCTGTAGCGATTGCTGAAAAAATATCAGGTAGTGAAAAAAAATTTGTTATAAAAATGAACAATTATGCAAAAAAGTTAAATTTAGAAAATACAACATTTGCAAATCCACATGGTCTTCCAAATAGAGCTAACTTATCTTCTGCCTATGATATTTTCAAACTTAGCTCTAAAATTATTAAAGATTTCCCTCAGCAATTACACCGATTTAAAAAAACTAAAGTTAAAATTAAAGGTAAAAATTATACAACTCATAATACATTATTAAAAAAATATGATCATTACATTGGCTTAAAAACTGGCTATATAAGAAAATCTGGTTTTCAGATATCACTATTATCGATAAACGGAGATAATTATTTATTGGGTATATATTTTGGAGGAAATTCTGCTAAAGAAAGGAACAATAAAATTAACTTTCTTATGAATAAATATAGAAATAAAGATGCATCCAAAAATGAAGAAACTAAAAAATTAACTGTTAAGAATGAAAAAAGAAGCATCAGTAATTATTCTGTTCAAACATCCTCTTTTAAAAAGATTAGTAAATCAAAGATGCATATTACATTACTAAAAAATAAAATAAAAATACTAAGAAGTTTTGAGCATCAAATAAAAAAAAATGGTAGGTATTTTATAAGTTATATTAATGTTGTTGATCAAATAACAGCAAAAAACTTATGTAATGAAATTAAATTAAATAAACTAGACTGTTTGATTAAAACTAGTTAATTCTTTTATATCTAATGAATATGTCTCAAGTATCGATATTAGTTTAATTAATTCTTCTTTAAATTTATCTCTAACAAAGTGTTCGAGTCTAAATACTATACAATTTTGAGTATTTGAAGCCCTAAGAAGGAACCAAAAGTTTTCAGTTTCTAGTCTTACACCATCAATTGTAATTAAATCTACTCCACTATCGTAATGCTTAGGTATGTCTTCTACTATTTTATCTAAAAGACTAAATTTAATTTTTTCATCACAATATAGTTTTATCTCAGGTGTTGATGATGATTTCATATAAACACTTGTTAATTCATTTAATGTTTTTTTTGTATTATTGAGTATGTTAATTAATTTCAAAGAAGCATATATGGCATCGTCATATCCATAATATTTATAATTATAAAAAATGTGACCACTCATTTCACCAGCTATATCTGCATTTTTTGAAGATATCATCTCTTTGATTAAAGAATGACCAGTTTTTGACATATGAATATCGACACCATTATTTTTAAGAGTATCAAAAAGTACTTTACTACACTTTACATCAGCTATAGCGACTAGGTCTTTTTTTTCTTTTAAAAGATCTAGTGATAAAAGTAAAAAAATAATATCCGAGTAAATTAATTCTCCTTTATTATCCAATATTCCAATTCGATCACCATCTCCATCAAATGCAATACCCAAATCAAATTTTTTTTCTTTAATATAGTTTGATATCTGAGTAATATTTTTTTTAATTGTTGGATCAGGGTGATGATTTGGAAAATTACCATCTATGCTTCTATTCAAAATAATATTAGTTCCTTTAATCGAATTAATAATTTTATGAATTATTGGAGCAATAGCTCCATTTCCTGGATCCCAAACTATTTTAAGCTTATCTAAATTATTAAATTGTGAAATAATTTCATTTGTGTAAGGAGTTATTACATCTTTAAATGTTAATTGACCCAATGCTGATGATAAAGAAGCATCATCTAAATCGTTTAATGATTTTATTTTTTCTCCAAAAAAAGGTTTATTGTTAATAATTATTTTTAATCCATTATATTCTTTTGGATTATGAGAGCCTGTAATCATAATTAAATTAGGAATATCTAGTTTTTTTGTAGCATAATAACTCACTGGAGTTGGTATTAGTGAAATATCTACTACATCAACACCATGTCTTCTGAAAGTATCAATTAGTTTATTTTTAATTTCTAAGGAAGATAATCTTCCATCATGACCTATGATGATTTTAGGAGTATTAATCTTAGAAATTATATTTGATATTTTTTTTGCAATATTTTCTACATCTTCTAATTTCAATGATTTTTGGTAAATCCCCCTAATATCGTATTCTCTAAGTATTTCTGTGTTGATCATCGAAATAAACTATAAATTTAATATATAAGTTGCAATTGATAAAAATGATAAAAATCCAAATACATCTGTGAAAGTAGTAAGAACAATTCCAGATGCCAATGCTGGATCTATTTTCATTTTATTAATAGTAATTGGGATAATTATGCCTACTAAACAAGCAAATCCTAAATTTATTAAAATGGCAAAAGATATCGCAAATGCTAATACAAGGCTATCAAACCAATAATAAGCTATTAATCCCATTATCAAAGAAAGTGCAAATCCATTAATACTTCCTATTAAAAATTCTTTAACAACTAATTTAATATAGTTTGAATTATTGATATCCTTTGTGGCTATAGCTCTTACATATATCGTCATAGCTTGTGTGCCTGCATTACCTCCCATTGAAGCTACTATGGGCATTAAAACTGCTATTGCTATCATTTGCTGTAACTGTTCTGAATATATATCTATAACAAGAGATGCTAATATGGCAGTCAATAAGTTTAACCCTAACCAGATAAATCTTGAAGTGGCAGATGTAAAAGCACCTTTATAAAAGTCATTTACAAATAAACCTCCCAATTTTCTCATATCATCTTCTGACTCTTCATGATCAATTTCGACAACATCATCAACTGTCATGATACCTATCATTCTATTATCCAAATTTACAACAGGTGCTGAAACTAAGCCATACTGCCTAAAAGTGTATGCGATATCTTCAATTTTCTCATCAGATTTAATAATATGTATGTCCTTATAAATAATTTCTTTTAATTTTTTGGATCTTTTTGATCTTAAAACTCTTCCTGAAGGAACATATCCAATGGGGGTATTTTGGTCGTCTACAATAAAAATATTATAAAAATCCTTAGGGCCTCTTCGAGTATTTCTTAATTGATCTATCAGTTCACCAACAGTTAAGTTAGACTTAATAGAAAGATAGTCTCTGTTCATGAGTCTACCAGCAGAATTTTCATCATACTTTAAGCTTTCTTCAATTCTTTCTCTTTGTTGAGATCCAAGCTTAGAAAGTATCTCAACTAATTCTTTAGTTTCAAAATCACCAAGAATTTCAACCGCATCATCTAAATCTAGATATTTAATTAAATTAACCAATTGTTTGTTGGGTATCATATGCAAAATATCATCCCGCGTTTCTTCGCGTAAATAGGCAATAAAGTCTGGGTGAAAGTATTTAGTATGAGTTTTTAATATTGATGACTGTAATTCAAATGAAAGACTTTCAATACTGTCTGCTTGATCAGCAGAATGAAGTGATTTTATTGACTTAATATATTCTTTTTTATTAAATTTTTGCATTTATATTGTATACATGGTGCGGACGAGAAGACTCGAACTTCCACAGGATTTAATCCCACAGCGACCTCAACGCTGCGCGTCTACCAGTTCCGCCACGTCCGCAATTAATAGATTTAATTAATAAAGAATGATTGAAATAAAACAACTAAAAGGGCAAAAAAAATATCAAGAAGTAACCCAATTAATGAATAAACATATTCAAAAAATGTCTGAAAACATAAAAGAAGAGGAAATATGGTTCT
>CABXST010000021.1 GCA_902514885.1 uncultured Alphaproteobacteria bacterium
AACACTCAGAGAATTTTTTTCATTTTTTATTTTCAACCAATTTAGATTATAACTATTTTGCTCAATAACCTCATCACCATCAAGTTGTTCTAATTGCATAGATTTTGATTCTAAAGAAATTTTTTCAGTTTTTTTTAAACTTTTTACAAAATAAATGGTGCATATGACTAAAATAGAAAATTCAACTAGGCCAAAGATAATAATGGGCCAAGCCCCTAAAAGTAAAAATCTTCCTCCAATAAAAATAATTAAAAAACCTATTATTAATAAGAAAAACAAAATTTGAAGATTGGTTAGACTTCTATTTGGTTTTATGTGAAGCTTTCTTATCATATGTTTGATTTTATGAAATTATAGTAATATTTATAATAAATTTAATGACACACCTAAAAATAATATGAAAAAACAAGAGAGAGCTAACGTCGTTTTGGGTAATTTGAATAAATTCTATCCAAAGATACCAATCCCACTTAAGCATCAAAACATTTATGAGCTCTTAATAGCAGTACTGTTAAGTGCGCAGTGCACTGATGAACGTGTTAACAGGATTACACCTCTATTGTTTAAAATTGCAAATAATCCTTACGATATGTCAAAAATTCCTGTAAATAAAATTTACAAAATTATTAAACCATGTGGGCTTGCTCCAAAAAAATCAAAAGCGATTTCTAAACTTTCAAAGATTTTGATAAAAAAATACAATGGTATTGTTCCTGAGACTTTTGAGGATTTAGAAAGCTTACCAGGTGTTGGTCATAAAACAGCAAGTGTTGTAATGTCCCAAGGCTTTGGCCATCCTGCGTTTCCTGTTGATACGCACATCCACCGTCTAGCACAAAGGTGGGGACTAACTAATGGCAAAAATGTCGTTCAAACTGAAATGGATATAAAAAAATTATTTCCAGAAGCGACTTGGAATAGACTTCATTTACAAATGATTTTCTATGGAAGAGAATACTGCAAAGCAAGAAACTGCTTCGGTATCGAATGCAAAATTTGCACAGATTGCTATCCAAAAAGAACAAAGGCTATCAAGGTAAAAAAACCCTAATTTCAACCAGATTATCTATGAAAAAAAATAGAATAATGTATAAAAATAACTTTATTTACCAATATGAGACAAATTAAGAAAATATTAATTGCCAATAGAAGTGAAATTGCAATTAGGATATCTCGTGCTGCAACAGAATTAGGCTTTAAAACAGTATCCATTTACTCTTATGAAGATCGTTTTGCATTACACCGCTTTAAAACAGATGAAAGTTATCTCGTTGGATCAGGACTAGGCCCTATACAAGCATACTTGGATTACAAAGGAATCGTACAAATTGCAGTTAACTCTGGCTGTGATGCCATACACCCTGGATATGGCTTTTTATCTGAAAACCCAGAATTTGCTGATGAATGTGCAAAGTACAATATAATTTTTGTTGGTCCTTCTCCAAATATTATGCGATCCCTCGGAAATAAAGTTGAAGCAAAAAAAACTGCTGGTAAAGCCAAAGTTCCAACCATACCTTCCACAGGACCTTTACCAAAAGATATAAAAAAATGTAAAGATCTTGCAAAAAAAATCGGCTATCCGATTATGCTAAAAGCATCTTGGGGTGGCGGCGGTCGTGGGATGCGAGTTATAAAAAAAGAAACAGAATTAGAAAATCATATTAACACCGCTAGAAGAGAAGCTAAAAGTGCATTTGGCAAAGATGATGTATTTTTTGAAAAACTTATCAAAAAAGCATTTCATGTTGAGGTCCAAATAATTGGAGATACTCATGGAAACATAGTTCACCTTTTTGAGAGAGACTGTTCTCTTCAAAGGCGTCACCAAAAAGTAGTTGAAAGAGCTCCTGCTGCCTACTTATCAGATAAAGAGAGAAATGCAATTTGTGAAGCTGGTGTGAGAATTGGAAAACAAGTTAACTATTCATGTGCTGGAACAGTAGAGTTTTTAATGGATGCTAAATCTAGAGACTTTTTCTTCATTGAAGTTAACCCAAGAGTTCAAGTTGAACACACAGTAACAGAAGAAATAACGGGTATTGATATAGTTAAGGCCCAGTTTCTTTTAGCTGCTGGAGCTAAAATTGGTGATGATATATGTGGTGTACCACTTCAAGACAATATACTCATGAAAGGTCACGCCATCCAATCACGAGTTACAACGGAGGATGCAGCCAATGATTTTGCACCAGATTATGGAAAAATTAATGTTTATAGATCTGCGAGTGGTCTTGGAATAAGGCTAGATGCTGGAACTGCATCAACAGGTACAATTATTACGCCATATTATGACTCTCTTTTAGTAAAAGTTACTGCGAAAGGTCAAACTCCTATTGAAGCAAAGAGAAGAATGAACAGAGCTTTAAGTGAGTTTCGAGTCAGAGGTGTAAAAACAAACATACCCTTTTTATTAAAGTTAATTAATCACGAAGGATTTGACATCTTTAAATACCATACAAAATTTATAGATAGTGAAAAAAGTTTATTTCAATTCTCTGGTCGAAAAGATAGAGCAACTAAGACATTAAATTTTTTAGCAGAAGTTATTGTCAACGGTAATCCAGAAGTTGCTAATAGACCACGGCTAAGAGAGACTACACCGGCAAAACTCTCTGACTATGGGATCTCTAGATCAAAAAAAGCACAAGAGACAGTAAATAATACATATAAACAAATTTTAGATGCTGAAGGCCCATCTGCTGTTGCTCATGCTGTATTAAAAGAAAAACAATTACTAATCACAGACACTACTTTTAGAGATGCTCATCAGTCTCTAATAGCAACTCGAATGAGAACCCAAGATATGTTGGGCATAACTGATTTATACGAAGAAAGACTTAAGAATTTATTTTCAGTAGAATGTTGGGGTGGAGCGACTTTTGATGTTGCATTAAGATTCTTAAAAGAGGATCCGTGGGAACGTTTAGAAAAATTACGTGAGCAAATGCCATCTGCTTTACTACAAATGTTATTTAGAGGGTCCAACGCACTTGGGTATACAAACTATCCAGATAATGTTTTAAGACGGTTTATTCAGCTTTCTGCTAAGTCAGGGATTGATGTTTTTAGAATATTTGATGCATTAAACTGGATAGAAAATATGAGAGTGTCTATTGATGAAGTTTTAAAATCTGGAAAAATTTGTGAGGCTTCTATTTGTTATTCTGGTGATCTATCTTCACCTGCAGAAAAAAAATATACACTTGAATATTATTTAAAAATGGCCCAAAAACTCGAGAAAATGGGAGTTCATTTTCTTGCAATTAAAGATATGGCAGGCTTATGTAAGCCCAAGGCGGCAAAAATCTTATTTAAAGAATTAAAGAAAAATATAAAAATCCCAATTCATTTCCATACACACGATACAAGTGGAAACGGCGTTGCAACGTTGCTTAATGCCTCTGATGCTGGAGTGGATATAGTTGATGTAGCAATTGACTCTTGGTCTGGTTTTACCTCACAACCTAGCTTCGGTGCAGTTCTTGAATCACTTGATGGAAACAATAGAGACCCAAAAATATCTTCTGCTGTTGTTAGGACTGCAGCAAATTATTGGGAAGGTGTAAGAAAGCAATACCAGCCTTTCGAAAGTAAAACTCGAACTAGTATGTCTGAGGTATATTTACATCAGATGCCAGGTGGGCAATATACAAATTTAAGAGAGCAAGCAAGATCAATGGGCATTACTGAAGAGAGATGGCCAGAATTAGCATCAATGTATGCGGAGGTTAATAAAATATTTGGAGATGTTATTAAGGTTACACCTATATCTAAAGTTGTTGGTGATATGGCAATTTATATGTTGGCAAATAATATTAAAATTGAAGATGTTTTAGACCCAAAAAAAGATGTTGGTTTTCCTGCATCGGTCATTGAGTTTTTTAGTGGTCGATTAGGTCAACCATACAAAGGGTTCCCAAAAGCACTCCAAAAGAAAATCTTAAAAGGAAAAAAACCAATTAATTATAGATTTGGTTCAAAACTTCCCTCTTTAAAAATTAAAAACAGAACTAAAGAATTAGAGAAAAACTACAATGAGATTATTTCTGAGAAAGATACGATTTCACAAATATTTTTTCCTGAAGTTTTTGATGAGTATATGAAACATAAAAAGAAATTTGGCAACACTAGTGTTATCCCAACTTCAAATTACTTTTTTGGTATGAATACAGATGAAGAAATATATGTATCTATTGAACCTGGAAAAACATTAATCATCAGATATTTCACTTTAAGTGAACCCAACGAAAAAGGTTTTAGAACAGTTTATTTTGAATTAAATGGTCAGGCTAGATCTGTTGACATTAAAGATAGTTCTATAGCAGTAGACGATTTAGCTAAAGAAATCGCAGATCCAAGCAACAAGGATCATGTGGCAGCCCCAATTCCAGGCTTACTTGTAGATGTTGCCGTCACAGAAGGAATAAAAGTACCCAAGGGTGCAAAATTGTGCACTATCGAGGCAATGAAAATGGAAACAGTGATTTATGCCGATCAACCTGGAACCGTAGAGAGACTCTGTGTAAAAGCTGGCGAAAACATTGAAGCCCAGCAACTTTTATTAATAATAAAATAATATTCAATAAAGAAATATGATAATAATTTATTTTGGTTAAAAAAATTATAACTGCAAAGCATAGAGGATTTTGTGCTGGTGTCGATAGAGCTGTTGAGATGGTTGAAAAAAGCCTCATAAAATATGGAGCCCCAGTTTATGTTCGACATGAAATTGTTCATAATAAATTTGTTGTTAACAATTTAAGGGAGAAAGGCGTTGTATTTGTAGACTCCTTAGAAGAAATACCTAAAAATACTAAACAACCAGTTATTTTTTCTGCACATGGCGTTGGACAAAGAGTAATTAACAAAGCTAAAGATTATAATCTACTGTTTTACGATGCTATTTGCCCATTAGTTAGTAAGATTCATAAAGAAATAATTCAATTAGAAAATAATGAATATAAAATAATTATGATTGGTCATGAACATCACCCAGAGGTTGAAGGAACTGCAGGTCAGATGAAAGACATAAGCAATCTAACTTTAGTTCAAAACTTAGAAGACGTTGATAAATTATATTTTCCTCTCAGTCAAAAGATTGCTTACATAACTCAAACAACACTATCTGTGTTTGATACACAAGAAATTGTCGATGCCCTTGAAAAAAAATTTCCTTCTATACTCGCGCCTAAGAAATCTGATATCTGCTACGCAACTTCTAACAGGCAATTATCTGTTCAAGAAATGTCTAAAAATGTGGACGCTTTCTTTGTAATAGGGGCACACAATAGTTCTAACTCCATTAGGTTAGTTGAAACGGCTAAAAAATTCGGCTGTGTGCATAGTGAGCTTATAGAAAATACAGATGACTTTGATTATTCAACCTTAGCAGAATTCAACATAATAGGTTTAACAGCAAGTGCCTCCGCTCCCGAAGAGCAATTAAATATGTTCATTGATCAAATTAAAAAGGTTTATAAAATTGAAGTTTTAAATTTTAAAGAAGATGAAAATATAACCTTTAAAATACCTAATTTTCTTAATTAAATTTTCTTCTATAAAAAATATCTACTAAAGTCATATGAGGAAGGGTTAGAGCAGCTAATCCAATAAACAAAGTTTTTATAAAGGACTCTTCAAAAGAATAATTATTATAAAGGTAAACTATTGCTAAGCTTCCCCCAATCCATGTTAGTAAAGTAAAAGAGATAGTAGTTATGGTTACAAACTTACTATTAGATAAGTGTTTTGAGGTATCTTTAAGTATTGATTTAACGTGTTTAAATGTATGAATAAAACAAAAATAAATTGAGAAAGCAACAAGTGGTTCAGTCAAAAAAACAATCAGTAATACAATAATCATTTCCAATAGACCCCATCTTAATCTTGGCACAATGAGTGCTAAGTAACTATACCTAAGTAATAGAATGAAGTAGAAAAAATATGCTATGAAAAGATAGTTTTGAAGATGGATAAAAGATGAATTAGATAAAAAAGTAAATATTTCAAATGTTTCACTTGTATGAAAAAAAATAATCCCAAATACAATATTTAAACCATGGGTTATCGATATTGACCACTTATATTTTCCTAATTCTAAATAAGACCAATCACATAATCCGAAATGAATTATGCTCATAAAAATGAATATAAATAAAGCGACCACAGGAAAGTAAATCCAAAACACAATTACAGACACAGATATAATCAAATACAAGATAACAAAAATAAAAAAATCTTTTCTCGTCTTGTATCCTAATAAAGCTGCAACAGCCCCATCAAAAGAGCCGTGGGGAACACCTATGAAAGAAACCATACAAAGTGCGAGTAATGAGATAAAGCTTAGTTCATACATTTAGTTAATAATAGTACCAAGAGCACTTTTTATAAATTTATATTTAGGCATTGACATTATAACCTTTAATTTTGTTGTAGTGCCAGATATGCCCATCATAAATGATGCAAATTCATTCCCATTAAGTGAATTGGCCATATTAATAAAAATTTTTTCAGTCCCATTATTATTTTTTAAGTAATTGACAAATACTTTATCCATCCACTGATCAAAATAGGAATGATGTTTTTTCCCAGAGTCATCATTCTGTCTCAATAAGTTTTTTAGAAAAAAAGAAAAAGCATACCCTGTTGATATTTTAGTGGCGCCCCCTCTTGAGCCAATATTAATATAATTTTTGTATGATTTATTTCTAATATCATACATCGGTAAAGCGCCTTTTTCTTCATCAACTATTGTATATTCAGATATCTTTAACTTTGTCTCAATATATTTTTTAATTTGATCTTTATACCAACTATCAGCTTGGATTTCTGAGGAGAAAACCGTTGACTCAACTAATACATTATTTTCACTTATCGGCAAACAATACATAAAATGTAATCCTACATTTTGGTCAACACGAAAATCCATTAAAGTAACTTTTTTGTTATCAATAACTTGCTTAGTATCTATAAGGTACCCAAAGAAATGCTGCTTAACTTTATTTTCCATTAATTTCGGTGTTCTAGAGTCATAAATTTTCTTTGCAAAAACTCTTTCACCGTTCTCAAGCTCTATTTCAAAGTATTTCTCTAAATTACTAATACTTTGAACATTTAGGGTTTTAATAGACAAGTTTTCTATTTTGTCTAAACAATATTTTTTCCAATCTTGAAACCTTATTGTGCAATACGGTAAATCTTTAGTTTCATGTAATATACATTCATTTGCCAAGTAAAATTCCCAATTAAACCATTTTTTTTGTGCAAGATTGCTAAAATTTTCCATCCAATCTGTCATCCAGAATGCAAAAAAATTATTTCTTTTATTATAATATTCTTTATCGATACCAATAAGACTATGGCTCGTTCCCTCATAATTTAATTTAGCTGTAGCTAGAGCACTAGCGCCCATACCTATAAAAGCGACGTCATAAATTTTCATTTTTAAAATTATCTCTAATTGGTTTATAGGATGTAAAAATACTCTTTAAAAATAAAAATTCAGGTATTGAGACTATTGTAATCCATAATTTCTCTAATTTATTTAAATAAACTCTTTCAAATTGATACGCATAACCTTTCTTTTTAATTTTATTACCAATCCCTTTATAGATTTTTGCCGCGAAAAATATCGCTAATCTTGTTTTTAGAGGAATAAATTTCATCCCACAAAAACCATTTGCATAAAATTTTTCAGAGAGCTCTATTAAGTTTTTAATTGATAATTCAATTATTTTATTTTTTTGTTCATCAATATTATTATCTGTTAAATCACTTAAGGTAACTTCACCTATCCATTCCTGAGGCAAATACACTCTGTTTAATTTAGCATCTTCAAATACATCTCTTGCAATATTAGTCAATTGCATTGCAATTCCTAGATCAACAGCATGCTTTCTGGCTTCATTATTTTTGGTATTAATAATTGGCAGCATCATCAAACCAACTGTTCCAGCCACTCTATAGGAGTACTCTACTAATTCCCTCTCATCAGCAATTCTAACGTTTTGTTGATCGCTTATTAATCCTTCTATTAAATCATTTAAAATATTTAAATTGATTTGGTTTTGTTCAAAGAAAATATTGATCTCAGATGAATTGTTTTCCTTAACTTGTTCGAATATATCTTTTATTTGAGAGGATGTATCTAAATCAGAACTATCAGCAACGTCATCTAGATAGCGGCATATGCTATAAAGTTTTGAAGCAGCAATTCTATTTTTCTTAGGTAAGAAAAAACTTGCCCAATAAAAACTTTTACCCTCTGATTTAATGCTATAGGTGTTTGTTTTAAAAGATGTCACCTTAATGACTAACTTTAAAATCCTTAATTATAAGTTTCTCAATCACCTTAGCTGAACACAGCACTCCTGGTATTCCAGCTCCTGGATGTGATCCCGCTGCAGAGAAATACAGATTTGATATTTTTTTATCTCTATTGTGATAACGAAACCACGCCGATTGAGAAAAAATTGGAGCTACTGAGAACCCTGCACCATATTTTGATCTATAATCTTTTTTAAAATCTTCAGGGGTCATCCAAAACTCTGCCTCTATATTTTCTGTTAATCCTGGCATAATGGTCCTATCTAAGGCTTCGACAATTTTATCTTTAAGTTTTGGCCCTTCTGAGTCCCATTGAACATCTCCTTGAAGATTGGGGACAGGGCACAATACGTAAAAACTATCACATCCCTCAGGCGCAAAAGTTTCATCTGTTGCAGTAGGACGATGAAGATAAAGTGAAAAATCATCTGTTAAAATTTTTTTCTCAAAAATATCGTGTAGTAATTCTTTATATCTTTCAGACATCCAAATTGTGTGGTGAGCAACGTCAGAAAATTTTTTCTTAGATCCAAAAAAAAGAACATACAGACCCATAGAATAGTGTGTAAATTTTTTAGGCTTTAAAAGACTGTCTCTTGAATACTTTGAAGGCAACATCTCGCTATAAACTGTGGGAGGGTCTGCATTACATATTACAAGATCTGCTTCTATTTTGCTTCCGTCTGTAAGTACAACGTCTTCTGCTTTACCGTTAGTTATAGAAATTCTTTCAACATCAGACTGTTTTTTTATATCAATGCCTTGCCTTACCATTAAATTTTCTAGCTCTTTTACAATTTTACCTGTGCCGCCCATACAAAAGTACACTCCCCATTTCCTCTCGAGGTAGTGTATCAAAGCGTATATAGATGTTGTTGTAAATGGATTGCCTCCAACTAACAAAGGATGTATTGAAAATGCTTTCCGTAGATACTTATTTTTTAATTTGCTATTTACCAATTGGCTAACTGTTAAATAGCTTTTTAGTTTGATTAAAGAGGGTAATTGTTTTGCCATTTCCCAGAATGAAATAAAGGGTTTATCTGATAGCTTTTCAAAGCCTATTTCAAAAATATCTTTTGATGTTTTTAATAATTTGTCATATCCCTTGACATCATTTTCATCGAATTTTCTAATTTCATTATTTGTATCTTCTATAGAGGGTCGATAATCGAAAGTTTTTCCATTATGAAAGTAAAACCTATACCAAGGGTCTAACGATTTGAAATCTAAATGATCTTTGAGGTCTTCTCCAAACAACTCAAATAGTTCTTCAAACAAGAAGGGTGCTGTTATTACTGTTGGTCCAGCATCGTGTTTGTAGCCACCTTTCTCGAACACTCTAGCCCTTCCACCGAGCATGTTAAGCCTCTCAATAAGAGTGACGTCAAAACCTAGCTTTCTACACCTTAACGCTGCAGCTAGTCCTCCAAACCCTCCACCAATTACAACAACTTTTTTACTCAAGATAATTAAAATATAGGAATTTTAGATAAAAAAAAACCAGGCAAGTTAGCCTTGCCTGGTTTAAATAGGTTATAAAGCTTTATTAAGCTTTTTTGCCTGAAGATGCTACTGCAGCAGCCCAAATAACTGCGACAAAAGCGATCTTATTCACAACGTCAGCAACGTTATAGATAACGTTTAATGTAACGGCATCAGCTCCTCCAGTTAAGTAACCGAAGAAATATCCTAAAGGATAAATAGCCCAACCAACAGTAACGATCCATCTCATTGTGTTGAAAGCTGTTTGAACAGCTGCAGGACACTTGTCAGCAGCAGCTTTACCAGCTTCACCAGCAAAAATTTCATATAAAATGTATGCCCAACCAGCTAGACCTACAATGAATCCTGCCCATGCGTTGATGAAGCCTGCTTCACCAGCATAACCAGCTACAAGCATCACTAAAGTACCAATTAATAGTCTCCAGAAAATACCAGCTGAAACTGTAGCAACAGCAGCAAGGATTATGTAAAATTCAATCATCTGTAAAGGTACAGTGATTAACCAGTCAACATATCTATAAACAGTAGGTGTAGCACCTGTTGTTACCCACACTTCTCTCATGTAGAAGTAGTGAACT
The DNA here is from genome assembly GCA_902514885.1 of uncultured Alphaproteobacteria bacterium. Lineage (GTDB taxonomy): Bacteria > Pseudomonadota > Alphaproteobacteria > HIMB59 > HIMB59 > HIMB59. Next base: position 10,413 of record CABXST010000021.1, read on the forward strand.
GCAGCAACTAAACAAACAAGACCACCAAGTGCAAGAGATGTCTTCCACTTACCTGATACGTTGTTAGTCTCTAAAAAAAAGAATGCAGTAGCGGCAACCATACACATTGAGATAACCCAAAAAGATATCCCAACAAAGTCGTTTGGCTCTAAGCCAACGCTTGCAGAAGCTATTCCTGGCAGTGCAACTAGTGCAGCTGTTGGGATAGCCATTGATTTTAAAAACTTAATCATTGAGTACTCCTTTTCTTAAGTTCTATAACTCATAGCAGAATCCTAAAAGTTAGGATTTGCTAATTTGAAGGGATTATAGGTATTAATTGCAAAAAAAAAATACTTAATATGACTTTTATTAATATATTTTGGGAGTATAGTGGGTAAAAAAATGGCTATTTTTCAAGATAGTGTACTGTTTAATGGGTTTTTATTCTTTTTATCCACACTATTGTTATGGATATTGCTGAAATTCAACAAAAGCTACATAAATAACAAAAAAACTAAGAAAACCGTTAATTTAATTATTTATCTGGTTTTTATTGGAGTCATTATATTCATTTTTGATAATCATACGTCACATTATTTAGATAACTTGTAAGTACATGAAAATAAGTGCAACCTTTGACGAAACACAAATTAAAGCATTTTCTCTTAATTTTGATAAAAAGCTCCTCCGACACATTGAAAAATTAAAGTCACCTGATAAACGCATCAAAAAGGCTTTGCTCTATTTTGCCAAAACTGGGGGAAAAAGGATCAGACCTTTCTTGCTTTATTATATGGGTTCATTTTTAAATATTAAGCCTCGCCTATTAGATGACTTTGCCCTCTCAATTGAGTGTGTTCATCTTCATTCTTTAATTCATGATGACTTGCCCTCTATGGATAACGACGACTATAGAAGAGGAAGGCTAACTGTTCACAAAAAATTTGATGAGGCCACCGCTGTCTTAGCTGGAGATATGTTCCAGGTCTTATCAGTCAAAACTCTAGCAGAGTCAAAATACCTTTCTGCTAGTCAAAAAGTAAACTCAATTGAGATGCTCTCCAAAGCTAATGGCATGGAAGGCTTAATAGCAGGACAATCCTTAGATATTTATATGAAAAAAAATTCTACCATAAAACAAATAGAAGAGATGTATCTTTTAAAAACAGGTGCTCTATTTAGTTTGTGCTTCAATCTTCTTTTAAACGTTAAAAATTTGAATGCGAGTAAGAAGAGAGAACTAAAAATTATTGGTAATACCATTGGAAAAATTTTTCAAGTTACAGATGATATGTTAGATAGATGGGGCAATGAACGTGAAGTTGGTAAAAAAATTAAAAAAGATTCAAAAAAAGCGAGTATTGCTTATAAACTTAGTCGTATAGAATGTTCGAAATATTTAAAACAGATACAAAATAAAAATTACAAAACAATGGAAAAATTCTTTGGTACAAATAAGGAGGCCTTGCTATACATGTCAAGTCTTGTAAACTTTATTGTCAATCGTGTTAAATAAAGAAAAAAATTTTTTAATATATGAAATGGCTCACATTAAATGACAATTAATGAAAATGAATTAGCTGATGCGCGTGTAGCTTGGGGCAATGGTATGATAGCAATTTCAAAAGCCTATGAAAAATCAGGCATTGATGATGCTACAATAGTTGCAAATGAAATGTTAGATCAGCTATATGGGTTTGAGTTTGGGCCAGTCTTATTTAAACCAACTCTTAGTGGGGGCAGCCAAACATTTCGATCAAATAAAGAGGGCGCCTTATCTTATTTTATTGGAAATAACCCCAAGTACCCTTTGGATAGTGGATTTGGAATTAAATCTTGGCGTGAAGTTAAATCAGAAACATCTTCAACATTTGTAGAGGAGAATATTGCCATGTGGATGGGCTGGGTAACACTGATCGACAAAAAGGGAGATCAGGTTAAAGTTGATAAAAGCTGGGGTTACAAAAAAACTAAAAACGGTTCATTGAAAATAGTATTGCACCACTCTTCGCTTCCTTATGAAGTATAAAAACTCATTTTATTCATAGAAGACATATTATACTTAATTGGGTTATTAAAATTTAATCGCCAGTAACCTTTAGTATATATTCAAGAGGCTTTCCCTCTATCGTAAATTCATCGTAAAGATTTGAATTAAATGTAATTTTTATAAAATTATCTTTTAGATTAAAAAAGCGTTGAGGAACATGCACCCAGTTAGAATAAACTCTTGTAATTTTTATATCATTTACAAATAATTGTAAGTATCCCATATTAGGTTGATTTTCACTTCCAATTTGTGAGGGGTCTACTGTAAAATTTTCTAAATCAATATATAAATTATATCCATCCACTTTATCTTTTATAATTTCTAAATTAATCAAAGGATATGGCTTCTCAGCATCTATCTTGTTTCCAGGGTGATGAGCAAAACAATTAACAGATATAAATAATAAAAATATTGAAAATTTAATATTCATTAGGATTAAATATATTATTTATTACTCTTTGTTAAATGATTATCTGTTTCAAATTTATGTACATAAATCTTTCGAGTACGTTTCGATGAAAGAATTATCTTTATAATTATAAATCGTAATATTAATTATTTTTTTATCAGATGATTTGTTTTGTATAAAGATTCTACAATTATCAGTATTGTATCTATGAAATTCATAAATCTTTTCTATCTTTGAAAAATCAGCCTTCCCATACTTTAAGACTAAATCGTTCAAGGGTTTATTTAAAAATAGCTCTATATCTTTGAAATGTTCAACAATTTCTTCATTTTCTTCAACGGTTTCCTCTACCTCTGGGGTATATATAATTTTAGGGACGGGCTCTGGTTTTATAACCTTCTCTTCCACATCAGTTGTCTCACAGCTCACTGTAATAATAAGTAATGAAATAAAAATGAAATATTTAAATGGAATTATAAAAGTCATCAATTTCCTAAATTATTAGGTAAATAAAGTTCAAATGCAATTTCTATATTAAAAACAAAATATAACAATCGAAACTAAGTTATATCTTGTCCACTTTTTTCTTCGAGTTATATAGTTTATAATCTTATTTGTGAAAATTAAATATGAAAAACCATCTGTTTGTCATCAATCTTATAAAAGT
>CABXST010000022.1 GCA_902514885.1 uncultured Alphaproteobacteria bacterium
CATTCATCGTAAAGATGAGTATCTTGATAAATTAGTTGTTACAGTTGCTGCAAGAATAGCTGAAGAGATTATATTTGGACCTGAAAAAATAGGTTCTGGGGCCGCCGGAGATATTCAACAAGTTACTAATCTAGCTAGAGCGATGGTTACACAAATGGGCTATAGTGATAAGTTAGGAAGAGTAAGATATACCGGCAATCAAGAGGAGGTATTCTTAGGCCACTCAGTTACACAATCTAAAAATATCTCAGAAGAAACTGCAAGAATTATTGACCAAGAGGTCATAAGACTTGTTGAAGAAGCAGAATCTAAAGCTAGAAAAATTTTAGATGAAAATATTAAAGATCTTCACACTATAGCAAAAGGACTTTTAGAATATGAAACATTAACTGGTGAGGAGATCAAAAATTTAATAAAAGGCATAAAACCTAAAAGAGACGATGATCTTTCTTCTGATAGTTCAGATGATAGCTCAGATAATAAAAAAGAAGCTTCAAATAAGGGTCCTTTACCTTCTTTTACAAAAGATCAAAATTTTCCTCTTCCAAATTAACTTTAAGTCTAATAATAGATAACTCTTATGAGATTATTTGGCACTGATGGTATTAGAGGCGAAGTAGGAAAATATCCCTTAACTGCTGAAAATGTTCTTAAATTAGCTAAAGCTTCATCGCTTGTTTTAAGAAAAAAAAATTCAATTTCAAGAGTTGTTATTAACAAAGACACAAGATTGTCAGGGTACATTTTCGAACCAGCTTTAGCATCAGGCTTTATATCTATGGGGATAGATGTAATTTTAGTAGGGCCTTTACCTACTCCTGCTTTAACAGTATTAGGTAAGTCACTCAGAGCAGACTTTTCTGTAATGATTACGGCTTCTCATAATCCATATAAAGATAATGGATTGAAATTCTTTTCAGAACAAGGGCTAAAAATTTCTCCTGAAGATGAAAGCAAAATAGAAGATTTATTTTTTAATTATGACTTTGATAATTTTAAAATAAAACCGTCAAATTATGGTAAAGCAATAAGACTCAAAAATGCTTTAGGGAGATATTCAGAGGCTCTTAAACAGAGCGCTGATAGAAATCTAAATTACAGCAAACTAAAAGTAACTTTAGATTGTGCAAATGGGGCTTCATATAAAGTAGCACCTGAAGTTTTATTTGAACTAGGTTTAGACCTTCACACTATTGGGAATAATCCCTCTGGCACAAACATCAATCAAAACTGTGGTTCTTTATTTCCGCTAAAAGCATCAAATTTAGTAAAGAAAAAAAAATGTGATATCGGTATTTGTTTAGATGGAGATGGTGACCGAGTCGTAATTATTGATGAAAAGGGTAAGGTATTAAATGGAGAGGAGCTAATTTATATTCTTGCTGAATATTATTTATCTGAAAATATAATCAAAAAAGGATCAATAGTTGTAACAAATGAAATTGCAAATTACGGGCTAGATAATTCTCTAAAAAAATTAGGTTTAAAATTAAAAAGAGTAAAAGTAGGCGATAAAAATATTCTTAAACAAATAATCGATCACAAATACTTTTTTGGCGGTGAGCCATCAGGACATTTTATATTTAAAGACGACATCCTGATAGGAGATGGTATGACGACAGCTATTAGACTCTTAACCCTAGTTCTTAAAAAAAACAAAAAGTTATCAGAGCTAAGGAAAGGTATTGAATTGCTTGAGGTGATAGATATAAATCAAAGGATAGATCGAGAAAAATTTTATTTATCTCAAGAAAGTATTTATCAAAAACTAAATAAATTATGCAAAAACTTGGATATTTATTACAATATTCGTCCTTCTGGCACTGAGCCACTTTTAAGAGTGAACTTGCAATATGAGAAAAGAAATATAAAAGTAAGTATTCTGAATAAATTAAAAACACAAATAATTAAAGTAATCTCGGATGCTTGTTAATTCTTTTGACACAAAATATGCTAAAACAGCGTTAAAATATGAAAGCCTAGATAATTCTTTTACTAAAATTCTTGGCTCTAATAATAAATTTTCAAGAATTTTTACCTCTGTAATTGAAAATAAATCTTTAAAATCTCTCTCAGAGTCTACCCTTCGATCAGATATTACAGGTCAAGTAATAAATACAATTTTGACACATGACTCAAATTCTAAGCACTACCTTTATTATATGGGAGATGTATTTAAAAAAAATAAAATGAATAACAATATTAAACAATTTAGACAACATGGTGTTGAAATTATAAATTTACCCAAAAATAAATCTTTCAAAGAAGTTTTAGAGATTTTAGACAACATTTTGAAAAATATTCTTAAAAAAAACTATACTTATGTTTTTACTGATCCTAAAATTAGTAAGAACATAAATTATCTTTTAGATAATAGTAGTCGTGAAAATAATATTTCAAAATTTGTAAATATTTTCAAAAAAAATATAAAAGCTCCATTTGAATTAAATTTGGAAAAAGATTTTTTCTCTCAAGATTATCATCAAGATATTTTTTTTTATATTTACTCAAATATTTCAAAAAAAATAATAGCCCAAGGTGGAGGCTATCAATATAAAAAAAATACAAAAAAAAGTAGAGGGATTTGGTTTCTCATGTAATGTTGATTACATTGCTGAATTAATCTAATGAATAAAGCAGTTATTGGACTTCAGTGGGGAGATGAAGGTAAGGGTAAAATAGTAGACTATCTCTCTCAAGATTTCGATTTAGTAGTAAGATACCAAGGCGGTAACAATGCCGGACATACAGTAATAGTTGATGATACAACATATAAATTAAATCTTATTCCTTCAGGTGTTATAAGAGGTAAAATCTGTTTTCTAGGTCAAGGTGTGGTTCTTGATCCTAATCATTTTTCTAATGAGTATGATCAAATTAAAAGAAAAATTAATAATCCCAAAATATACCTTTCTTCAAATATTTCTTTAATTTTGGATTATCACAAGCAACTTGATAAAATAAACGAGTCAATTTTAAATACTGAAAAAAAAATTGGCACTACTTCAAAGGGTATTGGTCCTGCATATCAAGATAAAGTTGGAAGAAAAAGTATTAAACTTTATGACTTAAAATCTAAAAAAATTATTGAAGAAAAAATGCATTCGATCAAGAAGTTTTATGACCCTATCCTAGAAAGTTTTAATGAATCTAAAATTAATATAGAACAAACAATTCATGATTTACTTAGTTTTTATGATGTCGTCAATGAGCTAATAGTTGATAATTCTCAAATAAAAAAAGAATTCAAAAATAAAAAAATATTATTTGAGGGTGCTCAAGGTGCATTACTTGACTTAGATCATGGATCATATCCTTTTGTGACTTCATCAAATACTGTCTCATCAAATATTGTCATTGGTTCAGCATTACAAGTTGATTATCAAACAGTTGGAATATTTAAAGCCTACGCTACAAGAGTTGGAAATGGTCCATTTCCATCTGAATTATTTGATGATATTGGTGATTATATAGCTGAAAAAGGTGTTGAGGTTGGAACAGTAACAAAAAGAAAAAGAAGGTGCGGTTGGCTTGACCTAGTATCTTTAAAATATAGCTGTGAAATAAACCGTGTTAATGAACTTTGTATGACTAAAGCTGATGTTTTAAATAATCTTTCAGAAATTAAAGTATGCAAAAGTTATAATTTAAAAAAATATGAAGATGTAAATTTTAGTGAAAGCGATATTTTGGAGTCATTATCTTTAGAAAATAGTGATTTTGAGGCATTCTCAACTTGGGGTGAGATTGAGGATTTAAGTAACTTTCAAACACTCCCGGACAATTTAAAAAAATACATCTCCTATATTGAGAATTATTTGAACATCCCAATTAAAATTATTTCACTGGGACCTGAAAGAAATCAAACAATTATCAGATAATTCAAGTTTCTGGTAAACGTTTTTGGTCAGAGATTATTTTAATCTCATCTTTGAGTTTTTTTATAGCCTTATTTTCTATTTGCCTGACTCTTTCTCTACTAATTGAGTATTTCTGGCTCAAGTCCTCTAATGTTTTTGGCTCCTCATCTAAACGTCTTGCAGTTAATATCTCTATTTCTCTAGGTTCGAGTTTTGTAACTGCTTGTTTGTAAAGTGCCTTTCTTTTTTTTAATTCGTCACCTTGTTCAACTTTTGATACTGTGTCTATTGTTTCATCTTCTACTTGATCTATCCACTCTGAGTCATTTTCGTCATTTAGAGGAGTGTTTAATGAAAAATCTTGATTAAAGACCCTACCTTCCATTTGCTTTACTTCTTCCTGAGTTACCCCAAGATCATCCGATATAGATTTAATTTGATCATTAGTTAGATAACCTTCTTCATATTTTTTAAGTTGATTTCTGAGACGTCGAAGATTAAAAAAAAGCTTTTTTTGAGCTGCTGTGGTTCCTATTTTTACAAGAGACCAACTGTGTAAAACATACTCTTGAATAGAGGCTCTAATCCACCATATAGCATATGTTGCTAGTCTAAACCCCTTTTCAGGATCAAATTTTCTTATAGCTTGAATAAGACCTAAATTACCCTCTGAAATTAAATCAAATAAAGGTAAGCCATATCCTTTGTAACCCATGGCTATTTTTGCAACTAGTCGCAAATGACTAGTCACAAGTTTTTGAGCAGCTTTTGTATCCCCATTTTTAAGCCAATCTATTGCAAGTCTTTTTTCCTCTTCATCTGTCAAAATAGGGAACTGATTTATTTTTTTTAAATAAGGATAAACATCATTTTCAGAGGTAATGACAGGCAGTAAATTTTTATTTTCTATATTCATTGTAAATTATTTTTTAAATCTTTCATGTCATTGGGTAAATCACAAGTAATTATAATGTGTTTTTCTAAAATTGGATGATCAAATTCTATCTTGTGTGAGTGTAAAGCTTGCCTTGGAAATAATGAAACTATATTTCTAAGATTATCAGTCATATTATTCAAACGAAATTTTTGCTCTTTATTAATGCTGTAATCTTTATCCCCAATAATAGGAAGACCTAAGCTTAAAAGGTGAACTCTAATTTGATGGGTTCTACCTGTAATAATTTCACAATCTAAAAGACTTATTGAACCATGAAATGTATTAATATTTGAGACTTTAGTAATTGCATTCTTTCCTAGATTATCAGAAATATTGAATTTGGTTCTCTGAATTTTATTTCTCGTAATATTTCTATTTATTTCAATATTATTTTGGTTAAGAACGCCATATGCAAAAGCTAGGTAATTTTTTTTTATATTTCTTTTTTTAAACATTTCTCTAAATTTATTTTTAGAAATAAGATTTTTTGTGATAACTATAATTCCACTTGTATCTTTATCTAGACGATGAACAATACCTTCTTTAAAGTTCTCACCATCATCTATTGTAAATTGATCTTTCAGACTATCTTGCAAGCTTGGGCTCTCATCAAATTCATTTTTTTTATGCGTAAGAAGTCCAGAGGGTTTATTTAATATTGCTATATCACTATCCTCGTATAATATTTCTATTCTAAAGTCTTTATAGTTATATGATTTATTCATAGGATATATGTTAAAAAAAAAACTTTTATTAAGTCTCGTTATTATTCAAGGTTTATTAATAATTGCAGGAATAATAGCAATTATTTTTGGTGTTTTCTATAAAATGAGCAATAACAATAATTCTACAATTATAACCAATAAAAATATTGATTTAAATGATGTTTACTTAATCAATGAAAATCAATACCAGCAAAAGTTCATACATGATAACAAAGCAATTTTTCAAATTAAAAATATTGAAACAAATAAAGTTTTGAAAGAAATAGTTATTGAAAAAAATTAAATTTATCATAATTGCAGGGTCATCGGCAGGTCATATTCTACCCGCAATAAAATATCTTAATCATTTAAGTGATATAAAAGCACCAAATGAAATACTTTTTATAACAAACGAAATAGGAAAAAATTATTTAGAAAAAATTAAAAATGATAAAATAAATAAATTTACATTAAGCTCTAAAAATAAATTTTCTTTTATGTTAAAAATATTTTTAAATGTATCAACGTTATTTCTGTTCAATAGAAAGATAATCTTGGTAGGTTTTGGTGGCTTTATTACAACACCTATATTGTTAATTTCAAAATTATTTAATATTATTTTCTTTTCTTCTAATACAATTTATATTCATGAGCAGAATTTTATATATGGCTTAGCTAATAGAATAAATTATTTAATTGCTAAAAATGCATTCATTTCCTTTCCAAAAGTTAATATGCGCAGTAAAGAAATATTTGTTGGAAATTTTTTCTTAGATACAAATAAACCAAGAGAAAAACTTGATGGTAAGTTTATAAATGTTTTATTAATGGGAGGTAGCGCTGGTTCATTAGAATTAAATAATAAATTGTTAGATGAAATAAAGCTTTTAGATAGGAAATATTTAGAAAAAATTAAATTTTTTATTCAAATACCAGGCTCTCATTTAAATATTTATAAAAAAAAATATGAGGATCTTTTAGACAATGATAATTGCTCATTTTTTATCTTTAAAAACAATCTTAATTTAAAGGAATATGATCTTATACTTTCTAGATCAGGTTCAGGCTCCATTAATGAAATATTATATCATACTAATAATGTCTACTTTATGCCTCACTTAATATCTAGAGATCAACATCAAAAATTTAATTTAAGTTATTTCTTTTCTCAAAACATGAGTTTAAAAAAATTTCAGATACCTAATAAAAAAAATATTATAAGCCAGTTTTATTTCAATTCACTTATTAACCCTTATTCGATTGAAAAAATTATTTGTTACACCACTAGATGAATTTTTTGGAGTTAGCATCAAACAAAGTTCATATTATTGGAATTAACGGTATTGGTATGAGTGCTTTGGCTATTTATTTAAAAAAAAATAACATAAATGTTACTGGAAGTGATATTGCACACAATGCTAATACTGTTATCTTAGAAAAATATAAAATACCAGTATTTATAGGTCACAAATCTTCAAATATTAAAGATAGAGATATAATATTTTATTCTTCAGCAATTAAAAATAATCCTGAAATTAAAGAAGCAAAAAAAAATAATATTCCCTGTTACAACAGATCTAAACTTCTTCAGTTAATATGCAAAGATAAATTCACGATTGTTGTATCTGGTTCACATGGAAAAACTTCAACTACCTCTATTTTAGGTCATTTGTTAGTTCGTGCAGGTTTAAACCCTACTATTATTTCCGGCGGTATTATGCAGAATTTTGGACAAAATATATATCTTACTGACAGTAATTATGTAGTCGTAGAAGCCGATGAGAGTGATGGGACAGTATTTAAATTAAGTCCAAAATATTTATTATTTTTAAACGTTGATAGAGAGCATATTGATTTTTATAAATCCTACTCCAACTTTAAATCCAAAATTAAAAAATATATACTCAGTCAAATTAAAAAAGATGTAAAAATTTTTATAAACAATGATGATAATTTTCTTTTTTCACTAAAAAAACATTCTAAAAATTTAAAAACATTTGGCTCAAATACAAAAGCAAACTACAGTTATAAATTATTAGAGTTATCTGATAAAAAATCTTCGTTTAAAATTTTTAAAGGTAAAAAAATTATATCAAAGAGTTTAACTACAAATTTATTAGGTGAACACAATGTACAAAATCTAACCGCAGTTTTATCTATTATAGATGACTTAGGATATGAAATAAAAAAATCTCATATCCTTGATTTTAAAGGGACTAAAAGAAGAATGAATATTCTTGGTAAATTAAACAAAACTACTTTTATCGATGATTATGCACATCATCCAACAGAAATAGATAAATTGATTAATATTATGTCATTGTATAAAAAGAAAATTGTTATTTTAATAATTGAACCTCATAGATACACTAGATTAAATGATTTATATAAAGAATATTTGCATGTATTAAGGAATACCAATAACTTGATTATTTTAAAAACCTATGAAGCAGGCGAGAGTTATAAACAAGGTATGAAAAATTCTAAAAATTTGGTGAATGATTTGAATGTTTCAAATAATCAAAAAACTAGATACATTGATAATTATAGTGATTTATTTAATTTATTAGACCAATTTGTTTTAAATAAAAGTGAAAGCATAGTTATCACTGCAGGAGCGGGAGATATTTCAAATCAAATTCGTTTTTTTTATGACTCAAGAAAATAAAAATTTAGTTACTAACTATCCATCAGCTAAATATTCTTGGTTAAAATCTGGTGGAATCATTAGCAATCTATATAAAATATATAACCAAATCGACTTAAGTAACTTATTCAATGATAATGATAGCAAAGCTAAATCATTATTAGTGATAGGAAATCTTTCAAATACATTAATCAAAGATGAGGGTTTCAAAGGAATAGGTATAAAACTTTTAGGTGACTTTACTAATATCCAATTAAAATCTGATCATATGTTAGTTGGAGCAGCAGTCTTAGATAATTACTTATCAAAATTTTGCTACCAAAATGCTATTTCAGGTTACGAGTTCCTATACACAATTCCTGGATCAATTGGAGGAAATATATTCATGAATGCTGGTTGTTATAATCAGGAAATAAAAGATAAACTAATAAGTGTCATTTATTTTGATATCAACGAAAACAAGATTTATGAAAAAACAATTAGTAAATTAAAATTCGAATACCGAAAGGGGTTTCAAAAAAAAAATACGATAATTTTATATGGAAAATTCAAAATTATTCATAGTGATCAGAGCTATATAAAAGATTTAATGCAGGAATATGAAAGAGTTAGAAACCAATCTCAGCCTCAAAAAAAAGCTTTTTTTTAATCTTCGACGTCTCAGAAATCAACTTAAAAAATATGAAGAAGGTTATCTAACTAATGATCAAATTAAATCTATATCGGATGATCTTGGGGTAACTCAGGAAGAAGTAAAGCAAATGGAAGGTAGGGTCTTTAATCAAGATTTTTCATTAAACACTCCTCTAAATGACGAAAATGACTCAGAGTGGATAGATCAAGTAGAAGATGAAACAATAGACACAGTATCAAAAGTTGAACAAGGTGACGAATTAAAAAAAAGAAAGGCACTTTACAAACAAGCAGTTACAAAACTCGAACCTAGAGAAATAGAGATATTAACTGCAAGACGTTTAGATGAGGAGCCAAAAACATTAGAGGACTTGAGCCAGAAATACTCAATTAGTAGAGAAAGAGTCAGGCAAATAGAAAATAAGGCTATAAAAAAACTCAAAGATGAGATTAAAATAATCTCTGACCAAAAACGTTTACCAGAAACTTGAATTATCTGATAATTGTTTGATTTCTTTCAGGTCCCAGTGAAATAATTTTAATTGGGATGTTCAAATAATTCTCAATATAGGAGATGTATTTTTTTAAATTGTCCGGGAGTGTTTGAAAGTTACTTAAATCCTCAATCTCACCCCAAGTTGAGAATGCCTCAAAATCACTATTTTCTAAAGATAATGACTCCAAAATATCGCTTTCACTAAAATTTACATCTTCATATTTTTTTAAATTATAACTTTTGCATACTTTAATTTCTGAAAGATTATTTAAAACATCAGCTTTAGTCATACAAAGTTCATTAACACGGTTTATTTCACAGCTATATTTTAAAGATACTAGGTCAAGCCAACCGCACCTTCTTTTTCTTTTTGTTACTGTTCCAACCTCAACACCTTTTTCAGCTATATAATCACCAATATCATCAAATAATTCAGATGGAAATGGACCATTTCCAACTCTTGTAGCGTAGGCTTTAAATATTCCAACTGTTTGATAATCAACTTGTAATGCTGAACCAATGACAATATTTGATGAGACAGTATTTGATGAAGTCACAAAAGGATATGATCCATGATCTAAGTCAAGTAATGCACCTTGAGCACCCTCAAATAATATTTTTTTATTTTTGAATTCTTTTTTTATTTGAGAATTATCAACTATTAGCTCATTGACGACATCATAAAAACTAAGTAAATCATGAATTGTTTGTTCTATATTAATTTTAGATTCATTAAAACTTTCTAGGATAGGGTCATAAAACTTCTTGATCGAATGCATTTTTTCTTCAATAATTTTTTTAGATTTTAAGTCATAAAGTTTAATACTTTTTCTTCCAACTTTATCTTGATATGCAGGACCAATACCCTTTGAAGTAGTGCCAATTTTTTTTTCAGTATTTAAAATTGACTCGTTTATTTTATCAAGTTGCTTGTGATAATCCAAAATTAAAGAAATATTTGAAGAAAGGTATATTTTGGGATTATTAATTTTTCTTTTAATTTGATCATACTCATTAGAAAAATGATTAGGATCAAGAACCACACCTTGACCTAGAAAACAGATTTTACCTCTTATAACACCTGAAGGAATAAGATTTAATTTATATGTTGTATCATCAACTATTACTGTATGTCCGGCATTGTTACCGCCTTGGTATCTTACTACTAAATCGAAATCTTGAGAGAGATAGTCTACTATTTTACCCTTACCTTCATCTCCCCACTGAAGTCCAATAACTGCTTTATTCATTAGATTAATTCAGCAATGTAATCAACATTACATGAGAAACCAAATCCCTCTACTTTTTTTTGTATTTTTTTTATATTGATAGCCTCCACCTTGGGCTATTATTTTTTTTGAAATATTTGAGTAAATATAAAAAAAAATATCTTGATGATAATCTTGAGAGAAAAAATCTTTTTCCAAATTTAATTCAAATGGAGCTTTTATATTTTTTTTGAAAATATTTACAAATTTTGAAATATTATTTTCACGACTACTATTATCTAAAAGATAATTTATGTTCTTACTAATTTTAGGATCAGTAAAAACATAAGTATAGTTTTTTTTAAGAATATTTTTCAAAATGTTGTCTAAAATCTCTAAAACTTCTTTGAAAGATTTATTTTTGGGTAAATTTATAATTTCAACACCATGTTGTCTAAATTGTTTAATATTGTTATTCATTTTATTTTTTTTAAATACATCTCCCATATAATAAAGGTAGTGCTTAGAATTTGAGTCATGTGTCAAAATTGTATTTATTACTTGACCTGTAATATCTGATCGAAGGGTAGACTCTGAGAGAGATTTTAAAGATTTATTTTCAATTACAGAGGTAAAAATTCTTGAAAATTTATTATTAGAGCCAAGAATTTTAGTAAAAGAATTATCTAGGCTTTCATATTTTAACGCTGTTTTAGCATATTTTGTGTCAAAAGAATTAACAAGCATCCGAGATTACTTTAATTATTTGTGTTTTTAATTTATTCAGAATACTTACTTTTATATTTCTTTTCTCATATTGCAAGTTCACTCTTAAAAGTGGCTCAGTGCCAGAAGGACGAATATTGTAATAAATATCCAAGTTTTTGCATAATTTATTTAGTTTTTGATAAATACTTTCTTGAGATAAATAAAATTTTTCTCGATCTATCCTTTGATTTATATCTATCACCTCAAGCAATTCAATACCTTTCCTTAGCTCTGATAACTTTTTGTTTTTTTTAAGAACTAGGGTTAAGAGTCTAATAGCTGTCGTCATACCATCTCCTATCAGGATGTCGTCTTTAAATATAAAATGTCCTGATGGCTCACCGCCAAAAAAGTATTTGTGATCGATTATTTGTTTAAGAATATTTTTATCGCCTACTTTTACTCTTTTTAATTTTAAACCTAATTTTTTTAGAGAATTATCTAGCCCGTAATTTGCAATTTCATTTGTTACAACTATTGATCCTTTTTTGATTATATTTTCAGATAAATAATATTCAGCAAGAATATAAATTAGCTCCTCTCCATTTAATACCTTACCCTTTTCATCAATAATTACGACTCGGTCACCATCTCCATCTAAACAAATACCGATATCACATTTTTTTTTCTTTACTAAATTTGATGCTTTTAGCGGAAATAAAGAACCACAGTTTTGATTGATGTTTGTGCCAGAGGGATTATTCCCAATAGTGTGAAGGTCTAAACCTAGTTCAAATAAAACTTCAGGTGCTACTTTATATGAAGCCCCATTTGCACAATCTAAAGTTACTTTTAGTTTGCTGTAATTTAGATTTCTATCAGCGCTCTGTTTAAGAGCCTCTGAATATCTCCCTAAAGCATTTTTGAGTCTTATTGCTTTACCATAATTTGACGGTTTTATTTTAAAATTATCAAAGTCATAATTAAAAAATAAATCTTCTATTTTGCTTTCATCTTCAGGAGAAATTTTTAGCCCTTGTTCTGAAAAGAATTTCAATCCATTATCTTTATATGGATTATGAGAAGCCGTAATCATTACAGAAAAGTCTGCTCTGAGTGACTTACCTAATACTGTTAAAGCAGGAGTAGGTAAAGGCCCTACTAAAATTACATCTATCCCCATAGATATAAAGCCTGATGCTAAAGCTGGTTCGAAAATGTACCCTGACAATCTTGTGTCTTTGTTAATAACAACTCTTGAAATTGAATTTTTTTTTCTTAAAACAAGCGATGAAGCTTTAGCTAATTTAAGAACATTTTCAGCAGTTAAGGGATATTTTCCTACTTCGCCTCTAATACCATCAGTGCCAAATAATCTCATAAGAGTTATCTATTATTAGACTTAAAGTTAATTTGGAAGAGGAAAATTTTGATCTTTTGTAAAAGAAGGTAAAGGACCCTTATTTGAAGCTTCTTTTTTATTATCTGAGCTATCATCTGAACTATCAGAAGAAAGATCATCGTCTCTTTTAGGTTTTATGCCTTTTATTAAATTTTTGATCTCCTCACCAGTTAATGTTTCATATTCTAAAAGTCCTTTTGCTATAGTGTGAAGATCTTTAATATTTTCATCTAAAATTTTTCTAGCTTTAGATTCTGCTTCTTCAACAAGTCTTATGACCTCTTGGTCAATAATTCTTGCAGTTTCTTCTGAGATATTTTTAGATTGTGTAACTGAGTGGCCTAAGAATACCTCCTCTTGATTGCCGGTATATCTTACTCTTCCTAACTTATCACTATAGCCCATTTGTGTAACCATCGCTCTAGCTAGATTAGTAACTTGTTGAATATCTCCGGCGGCCCCAGAACCTATTTTTTCAGGTCCAAATATAATCTCTTCAGCTATTCTTGCAGCAACTGTAACAACTAATTTATCAAGATACTCATCTTTACGATGAATG
>CABXST010000023.1 GCA_902514885.1 uncultured Alphaproteobacteria bacterium
TTATACGGGTTATTGTTGGACTTATTTCTTTTTTAGTTTTTTTGTTCCTATATTTCGTGGTGAAATTTTAATTGGAGTTCTTCATTTAATATTTTCAGTTGTAACTTTTGGTCTTTTTCAATTAGTAATACCTTTTCTTTACAACAAACAATTTACTAGTCGAATGTTAACAAGTGGATGGGAGTTAAGTGATACGGAAGAAAATATGCAAGTAGCAAGACTTAAGTTGGGAATAGGTAATTAAGAGGGGCTTTTTATTTATATTATCTAAAATTTCTAGATAGTAATTATTTTTCTGATTTATTTTTTTTTCTACTATAAATAAATAAACCTACTCCGATAACTAATAAAATTACAGAAAGAATTAAATATTGACCTGCCATAAATGCAGGGATGTTTAAGGCATAGGCACCTATTAACAAGCCTAGTAATATTATAATAATTGAAGAAAATTTCATCATAATTACACTCCTATCTAATCTTAATACTCTAAACTAAATACATTATTATTAGAATAATAAATTTGCTAATAATAAAAAATTATATTGATACAAATATATTATTCATCCACATCGTTAACTTTTACAAACATATCTTGAGGATTTGTATGGGGCGTTCTGTTGCCCGGCCGCCCCAAAGCCGCGCTTACCTAATTAGATTAAGCAGCGAGTGCTAATTGATTATTTTTAGCAATTACTTTAAGTTTCTATACGAAGAAACGCTTACAACGAGCAAAAACCATATCCTTCAGAGCACGTCAAACCTATATCACCCCCATAAAATTTTTATGGTGGAGGTGTCGGGTACCGCCCCCGAGTCCGATACACCTATTACATAAAGCGTTTATTGCCATAGTTGATAAACAACGAAGATAATATAGTCTAATAAATGAATCCTTTAAACATCTATGAAGAAAAAAATCACTAAAGTGCCAAAATTTAAAGATTTTAAAACTACTAGAGCAACGTCATCCGCTCTAGAAAAAATTCTATATAAACAAATACCTATCTTAGACCACGGTTTTATAAGAGTTATTGACTACATGGGAACTGATCAGTCTATAGTTCAAGCGGCAAGAGTTTCTTATGGTGAGGGAACAAAAAAATTACGTGAAGACAGGGGTCTTATTAGATATTTGTTAAGTCACTGGCATACAACTCCCTTTGAGATGTGCGAAATTAAGTTTCATATTAAACTACCTATTTTTGTTGCTAGACAATGGATTAGACACAGAACTGCAAATGTAAATGAATATTCAGCAAGATACTCAGTATTAGATAAAGAATTTTATGTTCCAGAAATGGATCAACTAGGATCTCAATCGACTACAAACAAACAAGGAAGATCAAATACTTTAGATAAAAAATTTGCAAAGCAGGCTCAAGATTTAATTCAAAAAAATTCTGAGCAACTCTATGATGACTACCAAAATTTATTGAATGGTAAACTTTTGAATAATGACGAATACGTTGAAGGAGAGGGACTAGCTAGAGAATTGGCTCGAACAACTCTTCCATTAAACTATTACACCCAATGGTATTGGAAAGTAGATCTTCATAATCTTATGCACTTTTTGAGATTACGAGCAGATAGCCATGCTCAGTATGAAATACAAATTTATGCTGAAAAAATGGTTGAAATTTTAAAAAAGTGGGTACCCATAACATACGAAGCATTTGAGGATTACCGTTCAGACTCATTCCAACTTTCTAAGGAGGCTTTAAAAATTGTTAAAGATAAATTAGCAAATAAAAAAATTAAGAAGTCTAATTATAAACTATCCCCAAGAGAGCTTAGAGAGTTAGAAGTAAAGTTTAATATTAAATTATCTTAACTTTGAAATTTTTTTGTAATTGCATTTGTAATATTTTCAAATTTTAGAGAATAGTCGTCCTTATAGTCAAAACAATAGGGTTTTCCCTCATCGCAACTTTTAGGGACATTTAAATTGAAAGGAAGCTCTTCAATTAAACTTATATTTTCTTTTAGCAATAATGACTTAGTCTTGGATTCACCAAAAATATATTTTTTTTCATTTTGTTCTTCTAAATAAGACATGTTTTCTACTACTCCAAGTATTGGTACATTCACCTTGATAAACATATTGATACCTCTAATGACATCTTTTAAAGATAGTAGCTGTGGAGTTGTAATAATAAGAGTTCCATCTAGTTTTAGTTTTTGAGACATGGATATTTGTACATCTCCAGTACCAGGGGGAAAATCAACAATTAAATAGTCTAAATCACCCCAAATTGTCTTATTAATAAGACCATCAAGCCCTTTTGCTAACATTGGTCCTCTCCAAACAATTGCCTGCTCTTCATTTACTAGGAAGCCTATCGACATTGCCTTTATACCAAATACCTCAAAGGGCAAAAATTTCCCATCTTCAACTTTGGGTTCCTTATCTCCGATGCCAAGTAATGTTGGGACACTAGGTCCATATATGTCTGCGTCTAAAAGGCCAACTTTGTATCCTTGGTTTGCTAAAGTTATAGCGATATTACAAGCTACAGTGGATTTACCAACTCCACCTTTACAGCTTGAAATTCCAAAACAAGTCTTGATATTCATTTATTAAACACTACATATATTGTATCGTGAACAAAAACAAATTTAAAATTTTCGCTCTTGATGGGCCATGGGGTTCCTCTTCAGGAAATAATAATAGAGGATCTGGCGGTGGTTTTTCTGGTGGAAATAACGACTCAATTGACGATCTTCTTAAAGATCTTAAAAACAAATATAAGTTTAAAATGCCTTTTAAAGGTGGATTTAAGGGTGTTTCATTTTTAATTTTAATAGCTTTTGTTATTTGGTTAGCAACTGGTTTTTACAGAGTTGAACCTGATGAACAAGGAGTTGAATTACTATTTGGTAAGTGGAACGAGAGTACAACTGACCCTGGACTTCACTATTTCTTTCCAACACCTATTGGAAAAGTTCTTACACCAAAAGTAGAGGCTATTAGAAAAATTAATGTCGGCTTTAGATCAAATGGTAATTCCACAAGAGATGTTCTTGAAGAAAGCATGATGCTTACATCTGATCAAAATATTTCGGACTTAGATTATACCGTTCTTTATAGAATTAAAGATGCTGGTCAGTTTTTATTTAACCTAAGGGATCCAGAAGAAACAGTTAAAGTAATTTCAGAAAGTGTCCTAAGAGAAGTTGTAGGACAAACAAATCTTGAAGGTCTTCTTACTGTATCCAGACAGTCAGTTGAAAGAGACTCACGGTCTTTACTTCAAGAGCTATTAGATGAGTATGAAGTTGGGATATTAATCCAGTCTATTCAATTACAAGATGTTAATCCTCCTAGAGAAGTTATTGATGCCTTCGATGATGTTCAAAAAGCAAGACAGGATAAAGAGAGAACTGTTAATCAGGCAGAAGCCTACAGTAATAGAATTGTTCCAGAAGCTAGAGGTGAAGCTGAAAAAATTCTTCAAGAGGCAGAGGGTTATAGAAATAAACTAATTAAACAAGCTGAGGGTGAATCAAGCAGATTTCTACAAGTGTTAGACACCTACGAGCAGTCAAAAGAAACAACGAAAAAGAGAATATACCTTGAAACTCTAAGAGATGTTCTTTCAGGATCTAGTAAGATAATGATCGATCAAAACTCTGGTAATGGTGTCGTTCCTTATCTGCCTTTAAACGAATTAAATAAAAACAAACAAGTGGATAGCCAATGAAAATGAGAAATTATGTAATTGTCGGATTATCTTTCTTCTTTATTTTATTTGCATCGGGTTTTTTCTTTGTTGTAGATCAAACAAAACAAGTAATAGTTTTGCAATTTGGTGAACCTCGTGCTGTACATCAAACTCCTGGTTTAAAATTTAAATTACCTTTTATCCAAAATGTCGTTTATTACGATAGTAGGGTTTTAAATTTAGATCCAGCTCAAGAAGAAGTAATTCTACGAGACCAAAAGCGAATCGTGGTCGACTCAATTGTAAGATACATGATTAAAGACCCTTTGAAGTTTTTTCAAACTACAAGAACTGAATTAGCACTAAATGATCGTTTAGGTAGAATTGTAAACTCTTCAGTTAGAGGTGTGATTGCTCAGTATCAATTAAATGATTTGTTATCTGATGATCGTGAAAAAATTATGGCTGAGATTTTTGAAAATGTTCGTGAAGACCAAGATAACTTTGGTATTGAAATTGTGGATTTAAGACTAAAAAGAACTGAACTGACTCCAGAAGTTCAATCAAACGTTTTTGATAGAATGAGAACTGAGAGAGAAAGAGAAGCAAATCTTTTAAGAGCGGAGGGTCAAGAGATATCACAAAAAATTAAAGCGACTGCAGATAGACAAAAAATTGAGATTATTGCAGAAGCTGAAAAACAATCTAATATTTTAAAAGGTGAGGGTGAAGCAAAAAGAAACAAAATATTGAATGATGCATTTGCTAGGGATCCTGAGTTTTTTGAATTTATAAGATCTATGGAAGCTTACTCAGATACTTTTAAAGACGGAACAACTACCATGGTTATATCCCCTGATAGTGACTTCTTTGAATACTTTGAAAACTCTGAGGGCTCAAACTAAAATTAAAATATATCAATGAAAAGACTCATCTTTTTATCTCTTTTCAATTTATTTTTCCTTTCAAACACAACTTTCGCTCAATTTGAAAGAGGATACGCTGACTTAGTCGACGAGCTGTTACCCTCAGTTGTCAGTATAGCTACAAGTCAAACAGTAGAGAGGCAGACTAGTCAATTACCTGAATTACCAGAAGGTCATCCATTCAATGACATGTTTGATGATTTTTTTGGAAATCAAATGCCCAAACGTGAAAATTTAACTGGTCTTGGATCTGGATTTATAATTAATGATGAGGGTTATGTGGTAACAAACAATCATGTAATTAGTGGTGCAGATCAAATTACAGTAATTTTTAATAATGGAATTGATGAAGTCTCTGCGGAACTTGTTGGGACCGATCCTAAGACTGACATAGCTGTGTTAAAAATCGATCCCTCGTCTATCAATTTACAAAGTGTTAATTGGGGTGACTCAGACATCTCTAGAGTTGGTGATATCGTCTTAGCAATTGGAAACCCTCTTGGTTTAGGCGGAACCGTTACATCTGGAATTATTTCCTCCATAAACAGAGATATCGGTGGAGGCCCCTACGTTGACTTTATACAAACCGATGCACCAATTAACAGAGGAAACTCTGGAGGACCTTTGTTTAATTTAGACGGAGAAGTAATAGGAATTAATTCTATGATAATCTCTCAAACAGGGGGTAGTGTTGGTTTAGGTTTTTCAATTCCATCTAAAACAGCAAAATTAATTGTTGAACAAATAATTTCTTTTGGCCAAGCAAAGAGAGGAAGGCTTGGTGTTCAAATTCAAGATTTAACTCAAGAATTCTCTGACAGTTTAGGTTATGACTCAACAGAGGGAGCTTTTGTAGCCTCAGTCGAACCAAATAGCCCTGCAGCACTTTCAAACATTCAGGCAGGGGACATTATTATTGAGTTTAATGATCAAAAGATTTCATCATTTAAAGATTTACCAAAAGTTGTTGCTGAAACTCCTATTGGAAGCCAAGTAGTAGTTAAAGTTTGGAGAAATGGAGAGATAATAGATATTAATGTTAAGGTAGGTGAATTAGAAGAAGGCCGTAAAGTTGCTAAAAATGAGGGAGTATATCTTGAAGAACTAGATATCACTGTCGAAGAATTGACTAGTGATGCTATAAATAGTCTGGGATTAGACTCAAAAACCTCAGGAATTTTGGTTAAAGAAGTTGGTGATAAAAACGAAAATCTATTAAATAATGATGTAATTATTCAAGTTTCAAGCGAAAAAATTAAAGATATTAGCTCCTTTCAATCAATGATTGCTAATAGCATCAAATTAAATAGAGATAAATTATTATTAAGAGTTATCAGAGATGGTAATGAATTTTGGTTAATTAACCCATTCGTTATTGAATAAGTTCCTTTTTGTTGTAGGACCTACCTGCTCAGGTAAAAATGATTATGCTTATGAATTATCAAAGTTAATAGATATAGAAATTATTAACGCTGACAGTATTCAGGTTTATAAACAATTAAAAATCCTATCTAACAGGCCCACTGAGAAAGAATTAAAGATAGTCCCTCATCATCTCTATGGACACATCAATAACAAAGAATACTCAGTCAATCATTGGATTGATGATGTTAAACAAATAATTAAAAATATTCAAAGTAGAAATAAGACACCTGTTTTTGTTGGAGGTACAGGATTTTATATTCAATCTCTAATAGAGGGATTATCAGAGATGCCATCAATTAGTCAAAAATATAAAAAAGAAGCAGAAGATTTATTTTTAAGAAAAGGCCCAGAC
The DNA here is from genome assembly GCA_902514885.1 of uncultured Alphaproteobacteria bacterium. Taxonomy (GTDB): domain Bacteria; phylum Pseudomonadota; class Alphaproteobacteria; order HIMB59; family HIMB59; genus HIMB59. The sequence continues at coordinate 6,369 of CABXST010000023.1, forward strand.
CATTGTTTAAACGTTCTAGAAAAGTATTATAAAGAAAAAATCTTCCCAAAAGACAAACAAAGGTTATTGAGTCGTTTAGCTTTCTGCTTAGAACACAACGATACGATGGAAAATAATTATGGCAACAAAGTTGCTATAACTCCTAATCCCCTTGTTATACAAGTCACAAAACCTAAAAAAGATCTTTATGAAAAAGCAGAATTAAGATTTCAACAAATGATCAATAATGGTGCCTTAGAGGAGGTTAAATCTCTCTATGAAAATAAAAAAATATCTAAAACTCTTTACAAAGCACATGGTCTTCCTGAACTATTATCATGTATCAGAAATAAAATGAGTTTAGACGAGGCTATCTACCTAGGTATTAAAAATACCAAAAGGTACATTAAAAGGCAGTTTACATGGTGGAATAACCAAAAATTCAGCCAACTTAATCTGAGAATAAATTATAAAAAAAGCTTCCCTAAAGATTCAATTGAAAATATAAGTATATACCTAAATGGAAAATGAAAACGAATTTACGGGAGCAGATATTCTACTTAAGGCCCTCAAAGACCAAGAAGTAGATACAATTTTTGGCTATCCAGGCGGAGCTGTTCTTCCTATTTATGATGCAATTTTTGGCCAAAATTTTTTAAAACATGTTTTGGTAAGACAAGAAGCTGGTGCAGTTCATGCAGCAGAGGGATATGCAAGATCAAGTGGGAAAGTAGGAGTTTTGTTAGTGACTTCAGGCCCTGGGGTTACCAATGTGGTAACAGGCTTAACTGATGCATTAATGGATAGCATTCCTATAGTTTGTATTAGTGGTCAAGTCCCCTCACATTTAATAGGTACAGATGCATTTCAAGAATGTGATACTACTGGAATTACAAGACCTTGCACTAAACATAACTATTTAGTCAAAGATGTTAATAAGCTCTCCGAAACAATTCATGAAGCATTTAAGATAGCTAGCTCAGGAAGACCAGGTCCTGTATTAATTGATATTCCAAAAGACGTCCAATTTGCAAAGTCAAAATATATACCAAAAAAAGATATTAGTTTTAAAGAGCACAGAATTAAAGCAGGCTCTAAAAATGTTGATAAAAGTTTTGTTCAAGAGCTTGTAAATCATATTAAAAAATCTGAAAGACCTATTTTTTATGTTGGTGGAGGTTGCTTAAACTCCGGGCCTCAAGCTAGCCAAGAATTAATCAAGCTCGTAAATAAAACTAATATCCCAATCACAACAACGCTTCATGGATTAGGGTGTTTTCCAGGCGAAGATAAAAGTTCACTAGGGATGTTGGGGATGCATGGAAACTATGAAGCAAACCTTGCAATGAATAAATGTGATTTAATGATTAATGTTGGAGCAAGGTTTGATGATAGAGTCACAGGGAGACTAGATGCATTTTCTCCAGACTCTGTAAAATTTCACATAGATATAGACCAAAGCTCAATAAATAAAAATGTAAAGGTTAATTTTCATACAAATACTGACATCACTCTGACACTAAAAGAAATAAACTCTTTTATTGAGTCTAATAATATTGAACTTGAAAAAAAAGATTACACCAATTGGTGGGGTCAGATTAATGACTGGAGAAAAAAAGAATGTCTTCACTATGAGCAAGGCGATGAGATTATCAAACCTCAACATGCAATCTCTAGATTGTATGATTTAACGAGTCATAAGGACACTTTTATTACTACTGAGGTTGGACAACATCAAATGTGGGCAGCTCAGTATTATAAATTTTCAAAACCCAATAGGTGGATTACTTCTGGCGGTCTTGGTACAATGGGCTTTGGTATGCCTGCTGCAGTTGGAGCACAAATGGCTAATCCTGACTCGCTAGTTATAGATATTGCTGGAGAGGCATCTTTTCTGATGAACATTCAAGAAATAGCTACAGCAGTTCAATACAAGTTACCAATTAAGATTTTCATTTTAAATAATGAATATATGGGAATGGTTAGACAATGGCAGGAACTTCTTCATGGAAGTAGATACTCCGAAAGTTATGTTGATGCCCTTCCTGATTTTAAAAAACTTGCTGAAAGTTTTAATGCAGTTGGAGTGAGAGCAAAAAATATATCTGAGTTAGACGATGCTATTAATGAAATGGTTTCCATAGATAGACCTGTTATTGCTGATATTTGGGTTGATAAAAAAGAAAATTGTTTTCCAATGATACCTTCTGGGGCTGCGCACCATGAAATGCTCTTATCAAAATATGATAAAGAAAATCCTGAAAATCAAGAAAAGGGAAAAGTACTAGTTTAAAAAATTTTTTAATCATGTCCTCTACATCTGTTTACCCTACACCTATTAACGCTTTTAAACAGTCCAAGCGAAGTGTACTTTCTATTATAGTTGATAATGAACCAGGTATCCTTGCACGTATTGTTGGTTTGTTTTCTGGACGTGGATATAATATCGAAGCGTTAAATGTAACCGTAGTAGATATTAAAAATAATCTTTCACGTATAACTATCGAAACATTGGGAGAAGAAAAAGTAATTAGCCAAATTATTGCTCAACTTGAAAAACTTGTTCCCGTTCATAGTGCTACAAATTTAGCAAATTTAAGTGAGTCATATGAAGCAGAAATTTGCTTGGTTAAAATTGAATTCGATAATAATGAGCAGGATCAAAAAATACTTAATTTTGCAGATATTTATCGTTCAAGAACTGTTCAAAAAAGACAAAATATCGTGGTTTATGAAATTTCAGGTACCAGCGAGCGAATAAACAAATTTTTAGATGACTTAAATACAATCGGTGGTATAAAAGTCGAATTAGTTCGAAGCGGGCCTATAGGGCTCGGTATATAACGTTTTTAGGGGGTAATATGAAGGTTTATTACGAACAAGATGCTGATTTTAACTTAATTAAAGATAAAAAAATTGTAATTATAGGCTTTGGGTCTCAAGGTCATGCTCATGCATTAAATTTAAAAGACTCTGGAGCATCTAATGTAGTTGTTGGATTAAGAGAGGGTTCTTCTTCTATCGAAAAAGCAAAAAATGTTGGTTTGAAGACTCAGACTCCTGCTGAAGCTGTTAAGGATGCTGATATTGTAATGTTTCTGGCCCCTGATGAAAATCAACAAGATATTTATCAAAGTCAAATTCACGATAATATTAAAAATGGTGCTGCTTTAGCTTTTGCTCATGGTTTGAATATCCACTTTCAACTCATAACAGCTAGAGATGATTTAGATGTCTTTATGGTGGCTCCAAAAGGACCTGGTCATACAGTTAGAGGGGAATATCTAAAAGGTGGAGGTGTTCCATGTTTACTAGCAGTTGATAAAAACGTCAGTGGTAATGCAAAAGAAATTGGGCTTGCATATGCTTCTGCTTTAGGCGGAGGTAAATCAGGTATAATTGAAACTACATTTAAAGAAGAATGTGAAACAGACTTATTTGGTGAACAAACTGTTCTTTGTGGTGGTTTAATGTCTTTAGTTAGAAATGGATTTGAAACACTTGTTGAGGCAGGTTATGCACCTGAAATGGCTTATTTTGAATGTTTGCATGAAGTAAAATTAATTGTTGATCTAATGTATGAAGGTGGGATGGCCAATATGAGATATTCTATATCTAATACTGCTGAATACGGAGATTATACAAGAGGTCCTAGAGTTGTACCAAATGAGGCTACAAAAGCTGAGATGAAAAAAGTCCTTACTGAAATACAAGATGGTACTTTTACAAAAGAATGGATGTCAGAGCACAAAGCAGGCCAAATAAAGTTTAAACAAATGAGAGATCAAGGTGCAAAGCATCAAATTGAAGAGGTAGGAGCCAAATTAAGATCGATGATGCCATGGATTGCATCTAATAAACTTGTAAAGGATATCTAATATTGCCAGATAAAGTATTAATTTTTGATACGACTCTAAGAGACGGAGAGCAATCTCCTGGTGCTTCTATGAATCAAGAAGAGAAACTCTCTATTGCCAGATTATTAGAAGAGTTAAAAGTCGATATTATTGAAGCTGGTTTTCCCATAGCCTCAAAAGGTGATTTTAACTCTGTTCAAGCTATTGCCCATGAAATCAAGAATTGTCAAATAGCAGGATTGGCGAGAGCAAAACAAGAAGATATTGAAGCAGCTTGGAATGCTGTAAAAAAAGCAAAAAATCCAAGAATACATACTTTTATAGCCACTAGCCCTATACACATGGAATTTAAATTAAAACTCACTGAAGACCAAGTGCTTGACAAAATTAAAGATAGTGTATCTTTTGCAAGAAACCTTTGCCCAAATATTGAATGGAGCTGTGAGGATGGTGGAAGATCCTCGATTGATTTTCTATATAGGTGCATAGAATTAGCAATCAAAAGTGGTGCATCAACAATAAATATCCCTGATACTGTTGGATATACTTTACCATTTGAATTCGGTGAGATTATAAAAAAAGTTAAAAATAATGTACCAAATATTGATAAAGCAATAATTTCCGTTCATTGTCACAATGATTTAGGTCTGGCAGTTGCAAATTCTCTAAATGCAGTAGAAAACGGTGCAAGACAAATTGAATGTACTATAAATGGATTGGGAGAAAGAGCCGGCAACGCAGCCTTAGAAGAAGTTGTAATGGCTATGAAAGTTAGATCAGATCTTTTAAAAGTTCAGTCCAATATTAATACTAGTGCAATTTCAAAAACATCAAAACTTGTATCATCAATTACAGGTTTTCCTGTTCAACCAAACAAAGCAATTGTAGGTGCTAATGCTTTTGCTCATGAGTCAGGGATACATCAAGACGGTGTTCTAAAAAATGTTCAAACTTATGAGATTATGTCCCCAGAGACAATTGGTTTAAAAAAATCTAGTTTAGTGCTTGGCAAACACTCAGGCAAACATGCATTTAAAGAAAAACTTAAAATTCTAGGATATGAAGTAGGTGACAATTATATCAATGAAATTTTTGAAAAATTTAAGCTTTTAGCAGATAAGAAAAAAGATGTTTACGATGAGGATTTAATTGCTCTTGTAGACGACACGCACTTTAACAAATCTAATATTTTAAAACTTAAAAATTTAAGTATCATGTCTGGCACTAACTCCAAACATGTAGCCTCTTTGGAACTAGATTTTAAAGAACAGCAAAAAGAGATCAGTGGATCTGGTAATGGTCCTGTTGATGCTGTATTTAGTTGTATTTCTAAAGTAGTAGGTTTTTCTCCAAAATTGGTGCTTTATCATATTAACGCCATTACACCAGACTCTGATGCACAGGGAGAAGTTACTGTTAAACTTGAATATTTGAATAAAGAATTCATTGGTAAGGCTTCTGATATAGATATTATAGTTGCTTCTGCAAAATCTTATATCAATGCATGCAATAAAATATTAAACTTTCAGAATAACTCCAATATACAAGAAGGAGTTTCTGAGATTAGCATCTCAAATATTAAAGGAATATAAATGTTAAAATCTTTCAGTTCTTTTTTAAGCGAGGATATGGGCTTAGACCTAGGAACAGCTAATACACTTGTATATGTAAAAGGAAAAGGAATTATACTAAATGAACCCTCTGTTGTTGCAATTGCTACTGACAATAAAAATAATAAATCAGTTTTGGCTGTAGGGGGAGATGCAAAATCAATGCTTGGCCGTACACCTGGAAGAATTGAAGCTATTAGACCAATGAAAGACGGAGTAATAGCAGATTTTGATATAGCTGAGGCTATGATTAAACATTTTATAAAAAAAGTTCATAAGAAAAGTTTTTTTGCTAATCCAAATATTGTCATTTGTGTTCCATCTGGAGCAACAAACGTTGAAAGGAGGGCTATAAAAGAGTCTGCAGAAACTGCAGGTGCAAAAAAAGTTTATTTAATTGAGGAGCCTGTGGCAGCTGCAATTGGAGCTGGTTTACCAATTTCTGAACCATCTGGATCTATGGTAGTTGATATTGGGGGAGGTACTACTGAAATAGCAGTCTTGTCACTTGGGGGTGTTGTTCATGCTAGTAGTATAAAGGTAGGTGGAGATACCATGGATGATGCGATAGTTAATTTTATGAGAAGTGTTCATAAATTAGCAATAGGTGAGTCAACTGCAGAAAGAATTAAGACAGAAATAGGTTGCGCTGGCATTCCTGATAATGGAGACGGTAAAACGCTCACGGTCAAAGGAAGGGACCTAATTAACGGTCTACCAAGAGAGGTTGTGATATCAGAAAGACAAGTTGCTGAGGCTCTATCTGACTCATTATCCCAAATCATTACTGCTTTAAAAAGAGCACTTGAGGTTATTCCTCCAGAATTAGCTGCAGATATAGTCGATAAAGGAATTATGCTTACGGGTGGTGGGGCTTTACTTCAACGTCTAGATGAAGCAATTAGAGTCACTACAGGACTACCTGTTTCTATAGCTGATGACCCTTTAACTTGTGTAGCTAGAGGAACTGGTATGGCTTTAGAAGAGAACCAAAACCACCAAGATGT
>CABXST010000024.1 GCA_902514885.1 uncultured Alphaproteobacteria bacterium
TTCAAAAATTAAAGGTTCAATAAACTTAAATGGTGGTCTAATTGATGATTTAATCTTGGAAGAATTTAGAGAGACTCTAGATCCAACATCTGACTTAATTGAATTTTTGAACCCTTTAGGATCTGATAATGCTTATTATTTGGATACTGGATGGGTAAGTTCCGATAGTACAATAGAGTTACCTGATAGCAACAGTATTTGGTCTGCTGATAAAAACTCTATAGGTGTTAATGATCCTGTAAAACTCACTTGGACAAGTGGTCAGAATATTACTTTTGAGAAAATAATTTCTCTTGATGAAAACTATTTATTTAATGTTGATCAGAGGGTTATAAATAATTCTGATCTTTCTTTTGACCTTTACCCTTATGGTCTGTCCAAAAGACAAGGTATTCCTGAAATGCAAAATTTCTTCATTTTACATGAAGGACCCTTATCAATAACTGATGGTGTTTTAGAGGAATATGATTATGACGATCTAAAAGACGATAAAAAAATTAAACATTCTTCTGTTGGAGGTTGGATTGGGATGACTGATAAGTATTGGCAAACAGCTATAATCCCTAATCAAAACGAACCCGTTCAACAAACGTATAGTTATAATTTTGTGGATAGTGTAGATAATTTTCAAACTGATATTGTTGGAGAAAAAATATCTGTTTCTAATAATGCGAGTATATCTCATAATTTTAAGATTTTTGCAGGACCAAAAATTGTAAATGTTATTGATAAATACATGGAGGAATATGGTTTTGATGGATTTGATCGCTCAGTAGACTTTGGTTGGTTTTATTTTTTAACCAAGCCTATTTTTAATGTTTTAGAGTTTATATTTGGATACGTAGGGAACTTTGGATGGTCTATTATATTGTTTACAATTCTTATGAGAATTTGTTTTTTTTCCTCTTGCACAACAATCTTTTAAATCAATGGCTAAAATGAAAAAACTAGCGCCTGAAATGCAAAGACTTAAGGAGCAATATGGTGATGATAGAGCTGGAATGCAAAAAGAAATGATGGCTTTATATAAAAAGGAGAAGGCAAACCCTATTGCTGGGTGCTTACCAATTCTTTTACAAATACCAGTATTTTTTGCCTTATATAAAGTTTTATTTGTAACTATTGAAATGAGGCATGCTCCTTTTATAGGATGGGTACACGACCTCTCTGCACCTGACCCTTTAGGAGCACTTACTCTATTTGGATTTGTAGATTGGAATGTTCCTGGTATATTACAAATTCTAAATGTAGGTATTTGGCCAATCTTAATGGGTATCTCGATGTATGTACAATTTAAATTGAACCCTGCCCCAGTAGACAAGATGCAAGCAAAAATTTTTGGATTATTGCCGATCATATTTACTTTTATTTTAGGTGGCTTTGCGGCAGGGCTAGTTATTTATTGGACAACAAATAATGTTTTATCAATGGCCCAACAATACATCATACAAAGAAAAATTATGAAGAGTTAATGAGCCTTGTCTCAAATTACTTTAAAAAACAAACTACGTTTTTACTAAGCGCAACACAACCTCGTCAATATCCTAACGTAAGCTTTCCTGAAATAGCTTTTATTGGCAGATCTAATGTTGGAAAATCAAGTCTAATTAATGCAATTTTTATGAAAAAACTAGCGCATATCTCTAATACACCAGGTAAAACAAGACAAATTAATTTTTTTAATCATGGGGACTCAATGATGGTTGTTGATCTTCCAGGCTATGGATTTGCAAAGATATCTCAAAAAGAAGCCTTTCAAATATCAGATCTTGTATCTCAATATTTAACATCTCGTGAAAACTTAAAGAAAATATTTGTTTTAATTGATAATTCTTTGGGGCCAAAAAAAATAGATATAGAGATGATAGATTCCATGAGAGAGATAAAAGACAAAGTTATTATTTGTTACACTAAGAGTGATAAAAAAATAAAAGAAAAGTCCCCTTTTATAGACAAATTAAATGATAAATTTGAGAACTTCATAGTTAGTTCAAAAACAAATAATAATGTATTTGAAATTCAAAAAAAAGTTTTTGAATTTTTGTAAATCTTCTTGGCTTTTTTAGAATAAACATTAGTTTAACACGATTATGAATAACATTACTAACTGGGTTTTTGATTTAGATAACACCCTTTATAAAGCAGAGTGTGGTTTGTTTGATAAAGTTCACATTCTAATGGGAAGGTTTATTGAGGAAAAATTAAATTTAGCCTCTGGAGAAGCTCAAGCTCTAAGATCTAAATATTATCATCAGTATGGAACGACACTTAGAGGGCTTATGATCGAGCATCAAGTTAACCCTGATGAATATTTAGACTACGTTCATCAAATTAATTATGAAGTAGTTCAACCAAATATTCCATTAGCTCAAATATTAAAAAACTTGAATGGAAAAAAATATATTTTTACAAATGCTAACTTTGAACATGTCGAAAAAGTATTAGAAAAGCTTCATATGAAGGATATTTTTGACGGATGTTTTGATATTTCTGAGAGTAATTATATGCCAAAACCCCACAAGGAAGTTTATGACTCATTTCAGGAGAAATTTAATTTAGATAACAATTCAACAGCTATGTTTGAGGATCTTCATATCAATTTAAAAGAGCCTCATAATATGGGATGGCAAACAGTTTGGGTAACTAATAATTTAGAATACAACTTAAATAAAGATGTTAACCAACAAACTGATATTCAAAAAATTATTGATGAAAAAGGTTATATTTCTCATGTTACTGATGATTTGGAAAATTTCTTAAAAAACGTAAGATAAAGGCAGTATGAGCAACCAAGAAGTTATTGAAAAGTTATGGGATCAAAGAGATCAAATTAATTTTATTGAGGACAGTGAAGCAAAAAAAAGTATTGAGAATGTTCTAAACTTATTAGACCAAGGAAAGCTTCGAGTATGCGAAAAAAAAGATGATATTTGGCACGTCAATCAATGGCTTAAAAAAGCAATACTTTTAAGTTTTAGAATACAGGATATGGAAATGATCAGCGGTGGCCCAAGTGTCAGCGATGGGAACACTTCATGGTGGGATAAAGTCCCCTCAAAATTTCAAAATTGGACATCAGAAAATTTTCAATCAGCTGGCTTTAGAGCAGTTCCTAACTGTGTAGTAAGGAGGTCAGCTTTTATTGCAAAGAGTGCGGTCTTGATGCCTTGTTTTGTTAACCTAGGTGCTTATGTTGATGAGGGAACTATGGTAGACACTTGGGCAACAGTTGGCTCTTGCGCACAAGTTGGGAAAAATTGTCATATTTCAGGTGGTGCAGGTATAGGTGGAGTGTTAGAACCCTTACAAGCAAACCCTGTAATAATTGAAGATAATTGTTTTATTGGTGCTAGGTCTGAAGTAGCAGAAGGTGTGATAGTTGGTGAGGGTTCAGTATTATCCATGGGGGTATTTATCGGAGCTTCAACTAAAATTTATAATCGTGAGACCAAAGAAATTTATATGGGAAAAGTTCCTCCCTATTCAGTAGTTGTGCCGGGTAGTCTTCCAAGTTCAAAAGGAGATGCATCTTTGTACTGTGTTGTTATTGTGAAAACTGTTGATGAAAAAACTCGATCAAAAACCTCAGTTAATGAATTGTTAAGAGATTAAGATGTTAGACACAATAGAACTATCAAAAAAATTAATATCATTTGATTCTGTTACCCCTGCGAAGCAAGATATTTTTGACTTTTTAATTAAAACATTTGAAGAAAATGGTTTTGTAACAAAACAATTAAATTTTGATGGGGATGGAAGCTACGAAGTCATAAATATCATGGCTACATATGGACCAACTAACACCAATGGAAAACATTTTAATTTTTTATGTCATGTTGACGTAGTGCCTCCTGGTAACTTAGAAGATTGGGACACTCATCCTTTTGAGCCAACAATTAAAGATGGATATCTTTATGGTCGTGGATCTGAGGATATGAAGGGTTGTACTGCAGCTAGTATGGTAAGTGTTTTTAAATTTATCAAGGAAAACAAGGATTTTAACGGCACAATAAGTTTTATTATCACAGGAGATGAAGAGGCTGACTCTGTTAACGGAGTGAAGAAGGTCGTAAAATGGTTAAAAGAAAATAATATAAGGATTGATGGCTCAATAGCTACTGAATCATCCTCAGAGAAAGTAATTGGCGATCAAATAAAAGTGGGAAGAAAAGGAGCTGTAGATGTTCAAATTGAAATTATTGGTAAACAAGGACACGCTGCTTACCCTCAACTTGCTCAAAACCCACTGCATTGTATGTCTAAGTTAATCTCTTTTTTTGATGATCAGAAACTTGATGATGGAGCAGAATACTTTGAACCTTCAACTCTTCAGTTCACCCAAATAAATTTAAATAATAAAGCAAAGAATGTTATCCCTGAAAAATTAATTACTGTAGGTGACATGCGATTTAATGATAATTGGGATCAAGCAAAAATACAAAATTATTTTGATAAACACTTAACTAGGCTTTGTTCAGAAAATAATTGTAAATATAATTTGAAATTAACCTTTAGAGGTATGCCCTTCCAAGCTTTCAATAACCCATTCACAAAGCATTGTATTAAAGCGATAAAAGATGTAACTGGATTAGAGGCAAGTCAAGATACAGGTGGTGGAACTTCAGATGCTAGATTTATGCAAGAAGTTTGTCCTGTTTTCGAATTTGGAACGATTAACCAAACGCTACACAAAGTTAATGAATGTGTTTCTGTGAAAGATTTGCAAACTGCTGAAAAAATATATTTCAAAACACTAGAAAGTTTTTTTCAATTATGAAAAAAGGTGAGTTGATACCAAACGTTAACCTAAGATTAGTTTCATCTGACGGGATGAAAGATATAAATTTACACGATAATTTTAAAAATAAACGAGTACTTATTATATGTATACCTGGGGCATTTACTTCTACATGTCATATACAACATTTACCTCCTTTTATTACTGGATCAGAAAAAATTATTAAAGAAAAAAAATTAGATATAATTTGTTGTATTACTACAAACGACCCTTATGTTCTAGATTTGTGGAGAAAAGAATTAGGTGACTCCAGTATAAAGTATTTTTCTGATGGAAATGAAGAGTTTATGAAATTATCTAAACTTGAGAGAGAATATAAAAGCAATTTCATGGGTACCAGACTGGTTAGGTCTGTTATACTTCTAGAAAATTTAGAGGTGATAAAGATGATTTCTGAAGATCCTGGGGAATTTAAGAAAACTAGCTTTGAGGCAATTTTAAGCAGTATTTAGATATTCTTTTATCTTTTTTTTAGAGTCAAATTTTTTAGCAAATATATAACTTTTTTTGCTATAAGTTTTATACTTTTTAAAAATATTAATAATTGAGTTTACTAATTCTTTAGGATTGTTTTCTTTAACAATAATCCCATTACCACCTAATGACTCAGGTGTGCCTCCACTATTACTAACTATACAGGGTAGTCCATAAGACGCTGCTTCAATATTAGATATACCAAAACCTTCTATGCTCTCAGGTGTAGTTAAAGTTGGCATAATGTGGACAGATGAATTTTTGAATATTTTTTCAACAGGGCAATCCTGATTTATGAATTCTACTTGACCGTGAAGAGAATGTCTTATTACCAAATCTTTAAGCCTTGATAATTCTGGGCCATCACCAAGAATGGCGTATTTGAGTATAATATCGTATTTATTTCTTAAAATAGACATAGCTTCAAATACTAAATGATGACCCTTTCTATACTCTAATCTAGCGACAGTGCATAAATCATATTTATTTTTAATAATTTTACTTTTAAAGATCTTTTCAACGAATGCTGGGTGGATTATTTTACGATTTATTTTTTTTAATATTTTGAAGTTTTTGATTGTTTTGTTTTTAGTATAATTGGAATTAAAAATTATTAGGTCTGCTTTATTTAATGAATTTAAAATTCTATATTTTTTTCTTTGATTTAAAATTTCATTACCGTGAACCAAGCAAATTTTTTTTGCATGTGTATTAAAATTTAGTAACTCAATAGATTTCCAACTGTCAAAAAAAATTAAATCAATTTTATTTTCCTTTAAGAAATTGTGAGCAAAACTTGATTTAATTCTTTTTCTAAGAAATTTGATTTGGTCAAAGCGAAAGATTTTAAATTTACATTTATTATCAAAATCTGACGAGGTAAGTTTAGATCCATCAGATAAAACTGTTACTTTGTTTTGTGCAGTGAATGCATACTGAGCTATGTTTGTCATTACAGACTCTATACCGCCTACTTTTGGAGCAAAACATTGGGTATATATGAGAATATTAATAACTAATCTCCTTTAAAATCAATCCTTTTGAGGGGACAGTTGGTCCAGCAAGTCTTCTATCTTTAGCATCAATTAATTCACTTATCCAATTTATATCTTTATTTTTTGACCCAACTTCTAATAAAGATCCAACCATTATTCTAATCTGTTGATAAAGAAAAGACTGAGCTTTAAATATAAAAATTATTTTTTTATCTAAGACATCAATTGAAGCTTCATCGATAGTTCTAATTGGTTTGTTGGCTTGACAACCTTGTGCCCTAAAAGAGGAAAAATCATGTTTTCCTAAAAATAACTTAATTGCATTTCTCATTGAGTCTAAATCTAAAGATTGTCGAACATGAATGCTAAAATCATTCTCTATTACCGATGGAGCTAAACTATTAAATACTTGATAATTATAAATTTTACTTTTGGCTGTGAAACGTGCATTAAATTCATCTTCTACATTTTCAACTTTGGTGACCCTAATCTTTTCAGTGCCAAGATGAAAATTAATTCCATTTAAAATTTGGTAGGTGTCAAATTTTTTTTTTAACTCAAAGCTAGCACATTGACCAATTGCATGAACTCCAGCATCTGTCCGCCCAGCACCTTGTATTGTTTTTTTCTCTCCGGAAAATTTGAATATTGCCTTTTCTATTTCACCTTGAATAGTTTTTTCTTTTTTCTGAAATTGCCAACCGCAATATGGTAAACCATGATATTCAATAGTAAGTTTTATATTAGCCATGATTAATTTTTTCATTTAATTGAAATTGATTATTGCCTAAAGCAAATTCTTTAATATTTAAAGGCCTCTTTCCTTCAGCTTGAATTTCTAAAATATCCAAACTTTGCTCACTACATGCTACTGTAAGAGGTAAATTAATTATTTTTCCCTCTACGTCCTGTTTATTTGAAATTTTAGCTTTCAAAATTTTGTATCTCTGACCTTTATGTTTAAACCACATTGCTGGTGAAGGGTAAAATGCTCTTATTTTTTTTTCAATTATATTTGCTGATAATCCCCAATCTACTTGTGTTTCAGTTTTATTTATTTTTTTTGCATATGTAGATAGTGAATGATCTTGCTCTTTTAATGACACTTGACCAAGGAAGTATTTTTTTAGTGTGTTAAATAATAATGAGCAAGATTCATAACTAATTTGATCAATTAATTGTTTTCCATTAGAAGTATTCTTTATTTCAATGTCCTGCTGGGCTAATATTGGGCCTTCATCTATTTGATCATTCATTTTCATAATACTAATACCTGTCTTTTTATCATTGTTTTCAATTGCCCTTTGAACGGGCGCCGCCCCTCTCCACTTCGGAAGAAGTGAGGCATGTATATTAATAAAGCCATGTAAGGGTGTATTTAGCCAATTTAATGGAACTATTTTTCCATAAGCAAAAAGTATTGCAGCGTCCGGCTTTAATGATTGAAATTCTTTTAAAGATATATCATTGAGTGTTTCGGGCGTAAAAACGGGAAGAAGTTGACTCTCTGCCCATTGTTGTACTGGAGTATTATATTTTTTTTGTCCTCTAAATTTTTTTTTTGGTTCTTGAGTATAAATTCCAACTATTTCATAACCACCAAGGTAAAGTGTCTTTAAAGGAGGAAGGGAAAATTCTGGTGAGCCAAAATAAACAATGCGTTGCTTTTTCATTTAGATTAATTCTTTTTCTTTTTTATACTTTCTCATCTTCCTTATAATGACATCTCTCTTTAAACGACTTAAATGGTCAACAAATAAAATACCATTTAAGTGATCCAATTCATGTTGTATTATTCTTGACTCAAAACCTTTAAACGTAGAAGATTTTTTAGAGTTATTTTCATCAAGATATTCTATCTTAATATTTTCAGGACGATCAATTTCTGCAAAATGTTCTGGGAAAGATAAACATCCTTCCTCATATGGCACTGTATTTTTTTCTAATGATATAATTTTGGGATTAATAATTGTAATAGGTTTTTTTTCTTCATCTCTGGAACCGGCATCGAGGATAAATATTCTAATATTTAAACCTATCTGTGGAGCAGCTAAACCTACGCCATTTGCAGAATACATAACATCATACATCTGTTTTATCAATTCTCTGTGGTGATCGTCTACTTGAGGTATAGACACGCTCTTTTTTTTTAATATTGGATCAGGTGCATAAATGAGCTTTAACATAGCATTAAATATAGTTTAATTTATAAAGTTATTAGAGACAATAAAGCAAAGTTTATTAGTTTCAGTTCTAGATAGTTTAGCCTAAGTTTTTGCGAGACTCTAAAGCTGCTCCTAAAGTATTATCATCTAGATAATGGATTTCACTTCCTACTGGAACTCCATATGCTAGTTGTGTAATTTTAATATTTTGACTTTCAAGTTTGTCTTTTATTACTAAGGCAGTAGTTTGTCCCTCAATAGTTGCACTTAGTGCCAAAATGATTTCTTGTACTTGATTATTTATAATTCTTTCTTTGAGTTTATTTAAATTCAAATCCTGTTCTGTGAAATTCTTTGAAGCTGATAAGAGTCCTCCTATGACATGATAAAGGCCTTTATGATATCCAGATCTTTCAAATGCCCACACATCTGCCATATCTTCAACAATACAGATAGTTGTTTTTAATCTATTTTCCGATGAGCAAATTTTACAAGGGGTGATTACATCTAAAATTCCACAGTTGGTACATTTTTTTACTGCTGAAGCAGTATCTTTTACACTTTCAGCTAAGGGCAGCATCAGTTCTTGCTTATTTTTAATTAAATACAATGCAATTCTTTGTGCGGAGCGCTGACCAATCCCCGGTAACCTTGAAATAAGATTAATTAATTTTTGAAGTTCGTCTTGAGACAATTTAAAATGGCATCTTCATTCCTGGGGGAAGGGGTATTCCTCCAGTAATCTTCTTCATTTCTTCAGCTGACATTTCTTCAACTTTTTCTTTTGCTTGATTCAATGCCGCTTTGATTAAATCTTCCAATACCTCTTTTTCATCAGAAGATAATAAGGATGGATCTATGTCAATAGATTGAACAATTTGTTTTCCATTCATCGTAACTTTAACCATTCCGCCACCAGACTCAGCTTCAACGGTTTTTGTTTCTAATTCTTTTTGCATTTCTTGCATTTTCGATTGCATTTCCTGAACTTTTTTCATCATACCGCCCATATTACCCATCATTGTCATCACCTCTTTCTATTTCTTCTATATCTATAATCTTTGCATTAGGAAATTTAGCAAGAACTTTTTTAAATTCCTCAGTTTCCATTTCTTTATCAATTAGCTCTTTTTTGTATAAAGACTTAATTTCTACTAGGGTTACAATTTCTTTTTTTACAATCACTTCAAGTGTGTATTCATTTTTCAAATTTCTATATAACTCTTCACTTCCATTAAAATTTTCATCTATAACATTTATTCTTAATATTTTATTTTCATCAGAAAATTCAATTATTTCACAATTTTCTATTATAATTCCAGCCATTAATGGAGAGAAGTTTTTCCCATAAAATTGAAAAAAATGTTGGTGAAGATCTATTTTATCTTTTAGGGATAAATTGGATACTTGATTAACTTTATTTTTAATTACCCGGTCAAGATTAGGTGAGGTTTGATTTGTATTTTGATTTATTTCAGACTTTTTTTTTTCTTCTGAGTCTGATTGTTGGTTATCATTTAACAAAAATGCACACCTGAGAAGTATCATTTCTAATGTAGAGTGAGGTTGAGGAGAAATTTTAATTTCATCGTATCCTTTCATTAAACTTTGCCAAAAAATATTTAATTTACCTTGATCAAATTGAAGAACATACGAAGCAAAATTCTTGTCTTCTTCTGTTAAAAACTCATCTTTTAATAGCTCGTTATTAATTTTTAATTTACATGACCAGTTTATTATATTCATTAAGTCTTCGATAACTTTAGTTGTCTCCGAGCCTCTTTGATACATTTCATCGAGCATTGATATTAATTTAGAAAGATTATTATCAAGAACAAATTTTGTTAACTCATATAAATCACTTTGCTTTGCAAAACCTAACATATTAACTATTTCTTCGACTTGAATCTCTTTTTTTGATTTAAAAATATTGGCTTGATCTAATATGCTTAATGAGTCTCTTACGGAACCATCGCTAGCTTTTACAATCATATTTAATGCATCGTTGGAGATCGAAACGTCTTCCTTTTTAGAAATATTTATAAGAAAATTGTATAACGTCTTCTTATCAACTCGTCGTAAATCAAATCTTTGACACCTTGATAGAATTGTAATTGGTACTTTAGATATCTCAGTAGTTGCAAATATAAATTTTGAATGAGGGGGAGGTTCTTCAAGTGTTTTGAGGAGGGCATTAAAAGCACTTTTAGATAGCATGTGCACTTCATCAACTATGTAAACTTTGTATTTTCCTAATACAGGATTATATTTTACGTTTTCAATAATCTCTCTGGCATTTTCAACACTTGTGTTTGAAGCAGCATCAATCTCTATTACATCTGGATGTCTGTCTTCAGTAATAGCTTTAGCTTGTTCACAATTACTTAAATCAGGATTATTATTTTTATCAAGCACAGTGCAGTTCAACATTTTTGCTACTATTCTTGCAGTTGTGGTTTTGCCCACACCTCGGATACCAGTAAAAATGTAAGCATTTGGTATCTTATTCTGTTCTATAGACTTTTGTATGGTCTCAACCAAATACTCTTGGCCGATAAGGTCTTGAAAATTTGAAGGTCTATATTTTAATGCAAGGATATTTGATTGATGTTTCATTACAGGTTCAAAGAGAATTACACGACCCAACCCCTTATGTTACGGCTGCTTTCTTTCGAACCTGACCGGATTGGCATAAAGAGTTGCCCATGTAATTCTCAAATTATCTTATAACAGTATTAGATAAAAATATGAAGTTATTGTCTTACTCGATAAGGAGATTTTTCAAAAACTCCTAATTTTCTAACTTTTGAACAGTAATGATCCATGTCATCAAGCGCAAACTTAGTATTTTCTTGATCAGGATGTCCTTCAATTTCACAATAAAATTGTGTAATTACAAAATCAGCTCCATAGTTATAACTTTCTAGTTTTATCATATTGACATTATTAGTTGCAAATCCTCCCATCACTTTAAATAAAGAACCTGGCGTATTTTTGACGGAAAATAAAAAAGAGGATATATAAGTCTTTTTCTCATCAAACTTTAGGTTTTCATTTTTAGACATTACATAAAATCTTGTAATATTATTTACGGAGTTTGCAAAATTTTCATCAATTACCTTTAAGCCATAGATATTACCTGCCAAACTTGAAGCAATCGCAGCTGTATCATATATTTTTTCATCAAAAATTTTTTTTGCTGAACCAGCTGTATCGGCGCCTATTAAAATATCTAAGTCCAATTTTTGAATTTTATCACTACATTGTGCCAAGGCTTGTTCATGACTAATTATATTTTTAATATTTTCTATTTTACTGTCTGGATAAATTAAAAGCTTATGTTCAACCTTTTGAAAATGTTCAAAATTAATATGCAAATTAGATTTAGGTATTAGTCGATGGATATCAGCTACTCTGCCTGCAGCTGAATTCTCGATAGGAATCATAGCGTAATCTACATTTCCTAACTCAGCTTCATTTAAAGCAATTTCAAATGTTTTACAAGGTAATGGCTCTGCTCCAGGAAAAAACTCTTGAACAGCTAAGTGACTGTAAGCTCCTTCAACACCTTGAAAAGATATTTTTTTATTCATTTTTTAAAATTAGACGATTTACTCTATCTAAATCTTCTTTTGTATCAACTCCCAAAATATCCTCTTTTACTATAGAAATTCCAATTTTATTGGTTTCAATAATTCGAAGTTGTTCAAGTTTCTCATCAAGCTCTCTTTTAGTTGGATGTAAGGAGATAAAATCATGTAAAAATTGCTTATGGTATCCATAGACCCCAATATGATGAAAGATATTTTCATTAATTTTAAATTCGTTATTTAAAATTCTATAAAAATCTAAAGCACAATTATTTTTATCAATTAAGACTTTTACTTTTGAGTTATTATTAGCTTCATCTAAGTTTATGAATGGACAAGCTAAAGTACTTATTTGAAATTGT
>CABXST010000025.1 GCA_902514885.1 uncultured Alphaproteobacteria bacterium
ACTGACGAACAATAGCACCCTGATCTCTTACAAGCCATTCATCATAAACCTTATTATTTTTGCAAGCACAGTCTGCAATAACTCTGTACTTCAAAGTTTTTCCTGTTGCCTTTCCGTAGATACCATCATTTAAATGTGTAGCTTTTGATAAAATTCGGTGAGAGGACAAATATCCATGTTCTTCATCGCCGATCCAGATAACATCTTCTCCTAATAACTGCCTATCAGGAAATTCATTTAGGGTAGCATAAGTAGCTTTTACAACTACATCAGGTCCATATATTACACCATCAGGAGATCTAACAGGAATTCCCTCAGCATAATAGTCTCTAATTGACTCTACATCTTTGTTCTCCCAAATTTGGTAAGTGATTTTTATAATATAATCTGGAAGATCTAAAAAATTTTCATTAAACCCCTTCATATTTAGAGGTTTTTTTGTCGTATAATAAAGATGCTTCCTTCTTGATTACTTATATTTTTTAAACTTCTATTTGATCCTCTTGGAGAGGAGAATGAGTCGTTCGGACCAATTACGGTTTTCTGATCATTACAAGTTACCTCCCACTCACCATCTAAACATAAATAAACTTCAGACTCTTTTAAGGTATATGGGTGAATGTGAGCATTGACTCCTTTTAACATTGTAAGGCCAAAACCAGTATTGTGATCTATGTTTGGATCAAAATCTTTATTGTGGATATTAAAATGATCAAGATAATTTAAAATTGAATTAGAGTCGTAATGCTCATCATCTTTTAGATATTTATCTTTATTCTCATAGCGTATTACGTAATTCTCAATTTCTTCGGATGTGTAATGATCATAAGTTTCTAAATCTTTTTCTTTAATAGGCTCTAATGCATCTTTGCCTTCGGGAATTTTAGTTTTATCCAAATCTATTAATGTATTGTCATCAAGTAAAACCATTCCTGACTCCTTAGCTTTTTCTAAAACTTTTGGAGTCCAAGTAATCACACCTGGATCATTCTCTCCTAAGACAACAAATATTAAAGCATTTTCATCACTAACATTTTGAAATCCTCGAAACATATTTGTAGGAAAGGAAGCAACATCACCTTTGTTTAAAATAACTTCACCTTCTTTTCCCTCTGCTCCCCAATAAAATCGCCAAGAGCCAGAGAATATTAAAAATACTTCAGCTGTCGTGTGGCTGTGAAGTCCTGATCCATTCATTGGTGCAGCACTTACAGCACCAATATTAAATCCGTGCTCCTCAGCTATCTTAACATTTTGTTTTGTATCTTCACTAACACCAGGACCGACTATAGAATAATTTAATCTATCTTGATGTCCTTTTAGTTTACCTTCAACAAAAGGTATTTTACTTGGAACTAGCTCACTAAACTTAACCAAACGATTATTAATATCCTGCGTCATTAATTAGAATTTAAATATTTTCATATTGCTGAATATTATTCGAATTGTAAAGTTAATCAAAGTAATATTTATTAATGTTAATAGGTGAGGCAATATAACTTGAGTGAAATTAAAAATTTTGATACTGGGATTCCAATAGAAAGTGGAATTAAAATTATAAATTTAGATCCTAAAGAAAATATTTTAAATAAAAAAAAAATAAGAAATATACTAAAAAAAATTTCTGAGTCTAATCTTGATAATTTAAGCCATAATATTAAGAATGCATATCATGAAAATGCTGAGATCTATGCTTTTCATCCATTAAACGAATTGAAAGGTGTTGATGAAATAATCGACACTCTTTGGAAACCTTTAATTTATTCTTTTCCCGACTTAGAAAGAAGAGATAATTTAATCATTGGAGGAAGTTTTCAAAATAGAGTTTATGTATCTACAGTTGGTCATTTAACGGGTACTTTTGCTCATCCTTGGTTAGGAGTTCCATCGAATGAAAAAACTATACATTTACGAATATGTGAAGTTCATCAAATAGAAGATGAAAAAATTATAAACTCTCATATCTTAATCGATATTATGGACTTTATAAGACAAGCAGGTTTTTGGCCTGTAAATCCATCTTTAGGGATTGAAGAAATGTGGCCAGGACCTATCACAGGAGATGGAACAACCTTTGAAAACCTAGATTCAAATTTATCAGCCACCACCTTAGATCAAGGTCTTACTATGCAAAGAAGTCTAAATATAAAACCGGAAACTGAGGTGGGAGCAACTAAAGATACAGTTAGAGAAAAATTAATAAACCATCCTCAAAAAGATTATTGGCATCCAAAAATGATGTGGTATGGACCTTGTGGTATTGGCACAGCAAGGGGTCTAAAGGGATTTGTAGAACACCATCAATTACCATTTAGATTAACATTTAAAGAGAGAGACTATTGGAAAATTGGTCATTACATAGAAATTGGCGATGGCAATTATTCGATGACAGGTGGTTGGCACAGTATTCAGGCAACACATGGTTCAAGTGATTGGCTTGGTTATGAGGCTACACAAAAAATAATAACAATGAGAGTAATGGATTTTTATTTACACAATGAAGGACTGATTAGAGAAAATTGGGTACCTATTGATATAGCTCATATCTTGTTTCAGTTGGATATTGATATTTTAAAACTGATACATAAAAAATAATTATGGCAATAGAATACATTAAGAAAAGTACTAATGAGAAACAAAGACTTGATGATAATGAAAAAGTCAAAGAGATTGTTGAAAATACATTAAAAGAAATTGAGTTAAGAGGAGATGAATATATAAGAGAACTCTCAGAAAAATTTGATAATTACTCCCCTACTTACTTTAAACTATCAGAAGAAGAAATTAATGAATTAATTAATGAAGTATCTGAAGAAGATATTGATGATATTAAATTTGCTCAAGAACAAGTTAGATCATTTGCCGTAGCACAATTAAAAACATTAAATGAGATGGAAATAGAAATTCAACCAGGTGTTATTCTTGGTCAAAAAAATATTCCTGTTCAAGCTGTAGGATGTTACGTACCTGCTGGAAAATTTCCAATGGTAGCATCTGCGCATATGTCAGTTGTTACAGCATCAGTTGCTGGTGTACCAAGAATTATAGCCACAACGCCTCCTTTTCAAGGAAAACCAAATCCTGCAGTGGTAACAGCTATGAAAATGGGAGGTGCCCATGAGATATATGTTTTAGGTGGTATGCAAGGGGTTGGTGCTATGGCTATTGGAACAGAAACAATTAAACCTGTAGACATGCTCGTTGGACCAGGAAATGCATATGTTGCTGAAGCTAAGAGACAATTGTTTGGTAGAGTCGGTATAGATCTATTTGCAGGACCTACAGAAACTATGGTTATTTGTGATGATACTGTAGATGCAGAGATATGCGCTACAGATTTACTTGGTCAAGCAGAACATGGCTACAATTCTCCTGCTATAATGATAACAAACTCAAAAAAATTGGCACAAGAAACTCTCAAAGAAATAGATAGACTCCTAGAAATTCTACCTACAAAAGATACAGCTGGTGTAAGCTGGAGCGAATATGGTGAAGTAATTTATTGTGAAACTTATGAGGAGATGTTGTTAAAAGCTAATGAAATTGCTTCTGAACATGTTCAGGTAATGACTAATAGAGATGATTGGTTTTTAGAAAATATGACTTCATATGGAGCTTTATTTTTAGGTGCAAGGACTAATGTTGCTAACGGCGATAAAGTAATAGGAACAAATCATACTTTGCCAACTAAAAAAGCAGGAAGATACACAGGAGGGTTATGGGTTGGAAAATTTATTAAGACACATACTTATCAAAAGATAACGACTGATGAAGCAGCAACAAAAATAGCTGAATATGGCTCAAGATTATCGCACTTAGAGGGCTTTATAGGCCATGCAGAACAATGTAATGTTCGAGCAAGAAGGTATGGTGGTATTAATGTTGGATACGGAAAACCTGTATCTAAAATTAAAAATAACTAGAAATATTAAGAATGTATTTAAAGAGTTTAGATTTAAAAAATAAAATAGCTTTAGTCACTGGTGCAGGAAAAGGCATTGGAAGAGCTTCAGCAATAGCCCTTGCTGAAGCTGGCGCAAATTTAATTATTTTAAGTAGGACTGAATCAGATCTTGTAAAAGTAGAAAAAGAAATAACAAAATTAAAAAGAAAATGTAAATATTTTGTATGTGATATATTAAATAATAATCAAGTGATTGATATTTTTAGTAAAATTAAGAAACTTGATATTCTAGTAAATAATGCTGGTACTAATATTCCTTCACATTTCACAAAAATTAAAAAGAAAGATATGGATTATATGGTTGATTTAAATATTAAATCAGCTTTTCACATAGCTCAATTAGCATCTAATAAAATGTTACAATCCAAAAATAGAAAATCTATTGGGGGGAGTATTATTAATATGTCTTCTCAATTAGGCAAAGTTGGAGCCCCTAATAGAAGCACTTATAACATGACAAAATTTGGTATTGAGGGATTAACTAAAGGTATGTCGATAGACTTAGCTTCTAATAACATTAGAGTGAATTCTATATGTCCTACTTTTGTTGAAACACCTATGGTAAAAAAATTCTTCCTAGATAAAAGTTTTAAAAAGAAAACTTTGAATAATATTCCTCTTAGAAGATTTGCGACTGAAAGTGATATAGCCACCGCTGTTGTTTATTTGGCCTCTCATGCATCGTCAATGATGACAGGATCATCATTAGTCATAGATGGTGGATGGACAGCAAAATAAATTTATAAGGAGCCTTCTAATACATATTTTAAGATACGAACAACTTGCTTTGTATCGCTTGCTACTGCTGAAGCAGCAGCATCTATTTCTTTTAAAGCGTGTTGTTGATCTTCGTTATGAATCACAATTATTGACTTGTTGAGAGCTGCTGCATAACCTGCATCAAAGGCAGCATTCCATTGCTTATATTTTTCTCCAAACTTAACAATTACTAAGTCACAATCTTGGATAGACTTTTTAGTTCTAATTGAATTTATATTAGCTCCTTTTTGGTCTTTCCAAAAATTCTTTTCTTCACCACCTAATATTTCTACACCAACATTATCGGAGTTTTCATGATTTGTTACAGGTGAGGTAAACTTAATATCTAATTTATCTACTTTGCAGAGATTAATAATTTCTTCTCGCCAATTACTATGAATTTCGCCTGCTAAATATACTGTGATCATTTTATCTTCTCAAAACTTCTTGTGAAAGAAGTGGTGAGCCCAGCAGGATTCGAACCTGCGACACCCTGATTAAAAGTCAGGTGCTCTACCGGCTGAGCTATGGGCCCAAGTAGAAAATGTGAACATTTCAAATTTTTGATAAGAAATCAAGAACTGGTTTAGGAACACTTTTAGAAATATCCCCACCTAATTTATGAATTTCTTTTATAAATCTTGATGAAATAAAATGATATTTTTCTGAAGACATTAAGAATATCGTTTCAATCTCTTTGTCTATAGTTCTATTCATTCCTGTCATTAAAAACTCATACTCAAAATCTGATACAGCTCTTAAACCTCTTATGATTAAAGAAGCATTTTTTGATTTTACATAGTGAACGAGTAAATTATCAAATTTTTCGACTTTAATTTTATATAAATCCTCTTTTGGCAATGATTGAATAGATTGATTTATCAGTTCTAATCTATCATCAACTGATATTAAATGATCTTTAGATTTATTGTTTGATACTGCAATTATCAACTCATCAACAACATTTAGGCTCCTTTGAATTATATCAAGATGACCATAAGTAATTGGATCAAAAGATCCTGGATAGATACCTATTTTTGACATTTATAATTTAATCTTCTAATCGAGCTACAGATACTATTTTTTCTTTGGCGTCTATCTTAAAGACAGATACACCCTGTGAAACACGACCTACAACTCGAATGTTATCTCCAACATTACACCTTAATAATTTACCAGAGTCTGATATTAAAGCTATATTATCATCTAAATTTACTTTAAGAGATTGAATTACTCTTCCATTTTTTGGTGTTATTGTAATATTAGTCACTCCGGATCCTCCTCTATTGGTAATTCTATATTCATAAGCAGAGCTTAATTTTCCATATCCATTTTCAGTAATAGATAGAAGATACTCCTCAGTGTCAGCTAGTTCTTGAAATTTTTTATTAATTTTAGATAAGTCTTTTTTAGCTTCGTTCTTTGCCTTTAAATAAGACTCTCTTACGTCGATAGATATTTTATTATGAACAAGGCTACAAATTGAGACTACTTTATCATCCTTGGCAAGCTTGATACCTCTAACACCCGCAGAACCTAAACCAGAAAATTCTCTTAGATCTTTTGTTGCAAATCTAATAGATTTTCCATTAGTGGTAGCTAATTGAACATCATCATTTTCAATTACAGAAATTACGCCTATTAGTCTATCACCTGTTTTTAGTTTAATAGCTGTTTTACCAGAACGAGAAAGTTTCCTAGTTCCACTCATAGCCACATCTTTTAATTTATTTTTTCTTATATTTCCAAGGTTTGTTGCAAATACTAAATTATAATTATCAAAATCATTAATTTCTTTTGGTAGAGAGAGAATAGATGAAATTTTTTCATTTTTTGAAATTGGTATTAAGTTTACTATAGCTTTACCTCGCGAAGTTGGAGTTCCTGCAGGAAGTTCATAAGCTTTCATAGAATAAACCTTACCAACTGAGGTAAAGAATAAAATAGTATCTCTTGTTGTTGCGGCAAAAACTTGTTCTAAAAAGTCTTCATCTCGTGTAGTCATTGCGTTCTTCCCTTTACCACCTCTTTTTTGAACCTTGTAGGAAGATTTTAATACCCTTTTTATATAACCCTGATGTGAAACTGTAACAACAACATCTTCTTCAATAATTAAATCTTCAGTATCTATATCTTCTATATCATGTTTTTGAATCTCAGTTTTTCTAGATGTAGCAAAACCATCTTTAATTTCTGTCAACTCACCTTTTAATACCTTTAATAATTGCTTATCTGAATTTAATATTTTTAAGTATGAATTAATGTCTTCAACTAAGGATTTAAGATTATTGAGTATATCATCTCTTTCTAAAGCAGTTAATTTTTGTAATCTAAGTTCTAGTATTGCTTTAGCTTGTTCTTCGTCTAAAGAAACTTTAGACGATGAGGTCTTATTAGAAGAATTTATGAGCTTAATATATTGAGCTATATTAGATTTTATTGTCCATTTGGTTGATAATAATTTTTCTTTTGCTTCAGCAGGTGTCTTAGATTTTTTAATTAAATTTATAACAGCATCGATATTGTTAACAGCAATTGATAATCCTATTAAAATATTGGCTTTTTCACGAGCTTTATTAAGCTTATAAACAGTTCTTTTTGTAATAACGTCTTTTCTAAAATTAACAAAGTACGAAAGACCATCTCGTAGATTTAACGTTAAAGGTTTTGTTTCTTTTAAAGCTAACATATTACTGCTAAACGAAGTTTTTAAAGGAGTGTATTGAAATAATTGGTTTTTTATAATTTCAGGAACTGCAGAAGACTTCAACTCTACGACAATTCTAACACCTTCTTTATTAGACTCATCTCGAATATCATTTATACCCTCTATAGTTTTATTATTTACCACATCAGCAATACGCTCTAATAATTTTGATTTATTTTGTAAATAAGGTATTTCAGAAATAATAATTGCATTTCTATTTTTTATTTTTTCTTCATGTAATTTCGAGAGTACCGTAACACTACCTCTCCCAGTCTCATACATTGAGCTTAGACCAGCTGTTCCAGATATAATTCCTCCTGTTGGAAAATCTGGACCTTTTACAATCTTATGAAGTTGTTTAGATGTTGTATCTGGCTCATCAATAAGTAGTAAAGTGGCGTCTATAATTTCTCCTAAATTGTGAGGGGGAATATTAGTTGCCATACCTACTGCAATTCCACTGGCACCATTTACAAATATATTTGGAAATCTAGATGGTAAAACTTTGGGCTCAGTTAATGTTTCATCATAGTTAGCTCTCAGCTGAACTGTTTCATACTCTAACTCTTCTAACATAAAGGATGATATTTTATCTAATCTTGCCTCGGTATAACGCATAGCTGCTGCAGGATCTCCATCCATTGACCCATAATTTCCTTGACCGTCAATTAAGGGTAAACGCATTGTAAAATCTTGTGCCATTCTTACCATAGACTCATAAATAGCTGAGTCACCATGAGGATGATATTTACCCATAACATCTCCAACTATTCTTGCTGATTTTTTATAAGGTTTGTTATGATGATAAGAGGACTCATACATAGAATACAATATTCGTCTGTGCACAGGTTTAAGTCCATCACGAACATCGGGTAAAGCTCTAGAGACTATGACACTCATGGCATAGTCTAAGTAACTTTTTTCTAATTCATCTGTTATATCAATGTTTGGATAAATCTTAGTATCCAATACATCTAGTTGTTTTGCTTTAGTTTTTTTCTTTTTTGCCAATGATTTATCTAAAAAGGAATATCATCATCGAGTTGTTCAGCTGTTGAGGTCTCTGAACCACCCATTGCTTCATCTGCAGCTGAGTCTAATTGATTATTATTGCTTTCTTCACTAACAGAAGATTGGGAGCGAGTATCTAACATTGTCAATACTCCAGAATAGTTTGGAATTACTACTTCAGTTGTGTATTTATCTACACCATTGTTATCTGTCCATTTTCTTGTTTGAAGCTGACCTTCAATATATATCTTTGAACCTTTTCTGAGATATTTTTCACAAATATCTGCAAGCTTATCGTTAAATACAACGACTCGATGCCATTCAGTCTTATCCTCTAGTTGCTGAGTGTCTTTGTTACGATATTTAGTTGAAGTGGCGATAGAAAAACTAGCCAATCTGGAGCCAGCTTGGGTTGCTCTAATGTCAGGATCTTTACCTAAGTTACCAAGAAGAATTACTTTATTTACTGATCCAGCCATGAATTTTTTTATTAAAAGATATTATTAATATATATTAAATCATCTTTAATTGATATCTAATTTAATGGATAAACACTCACCACTTACTCACATCATAGTTCATAACGCTCATGAACATAATTTAAAAAATATTAACTTAAATTTACCAAAGAATAAACTTGTTGTCATAACGGGTGTAAGTGGCTCAGGTAAATCAACATTAGCATTTGATACTATTTATGCTGAGGGGCAGAGAAAATATATCGAATCACTTAGTGCCTATGCTCGTCAATTTTTAGACATGATGGACAAACCTAAGGTCGATAAAATAGAAGGATTGTCACCAGCTATTTCCATAGACCAGAAAACAACATCCAAGAATCCAAGATCAACAGTAGGGACGGTAACTGAAATTTATGATTATCTGAGAGTATTATTTTCAAGAGTTGGTATCCCCTACTCACCAGCAACAGGAAAACCAATCAAAGGTTTAACAAGTTCTGAAATGATAGATGAAGTTAATTCTAAGTTTAATTCAAAAAAAATAATGATTATGTCTCCATTGATAAAAGGTAGAAAAGGAGAATATAAAAAACTATTTGAGGAGTATTTTAAGAAAGGTTATGAAAGGTTCCTAATAAATAATAAGCTTTATCAAAAAGAAGAGATCCCTGAATTAAGTAAAAACTATAAACATACGATAAGTGTTGTCATTGATAGAATTGTGCCCTCAAAAGATAACAGAGACAGATTAGCAAATAGTATTGAAATTAGTTTAAAGGAGAGTGAAGGAAGTGTTGAAATTTATAATATTGATAAAGATGAAATCATTACATTGTCAGATAAATTTATGTGTCCAGTAAGTGGATTTAGTATAGATGAAATTGAACCACGCTTATTTAGTTTTAATAATCCGTACGGAGCATGTAAAACATGCGATGGTCTTGGTGAGATAGATGCGTTCGATGAAGACATAATA
This sequence comes from uncultured Alphaproteobacteria bacterium, assembly GCA_902514885.1. Taxonomy (GTDB): domain Bacteria; phylum Pseudomonadota; class Alphaproteobacteria; order HIMB59; family HIMB59; genus HIMB59. The sequence continues at coordinate 9,879 of CABXST010000025.1, forward strand.
ATACCTGATAAAAATTTATCTTTTAATGAAGGTGCAATTAATTTTTGGTCAGAAAAGTCAAAAGCACGAATATATCCAAAGCTTAAAAAGATATTCCAATCAAAAAAACTAGAAAATGTAATTTGGTCAAAAACTCCTAAAATTTTTCAAAATGAAGTTCTTTTTGGAGGAAGACTTTTTGAAGGTCTAATAAACATTATGGATAATATTTATGATGGATCTTCAAGTTGGTGGAGGCAATGGGAACTTGAAAAGTTTAGAAATTCAAAAATCTGTCACGAATGTAATGGTCAAAGACTTAATGAAAAAGCACTGTGTGTTAAGATAAATAATTTAACTATTTCAGATTTTACTTCTTTGAGTATAGCTAACTCATTAGATTGGATTAATAAATTTGAAAAAGATTTAAAAGAACAAGAAAAATTAATAGCTGCCCCATTAAAAAAAGAAATTTTTTCTAGATTGAATTTTTTAAATGAAGTTGGACTTAATTATTTAAGTTTATCCAGAAAAAGTTCTACTTTATCTGGAGGAGAGTCACAAAGAATTAGATTAGCCAGTCAAATTGGTTCTGGATTAACCGGTGTCACATACGTTTTAGATGAGCCCTCAATAGGTCTTCATCAAAGAGATAATCAAAAGCTAATTAATACTCTAAAAAACCTAAGAGATTTAGGTAACACTATAATAGTTGTCGAGCATGATGAAGATATTATACGTGAAGCAGATTATGTTGTAGATATTGGTAAATACGCTGGTATCAAAGGAGGTTCCATTGTTGCTATTGGTGAGTTTAACAAAATACTAAATAGCAAAGAAAGTTTAACAAGTAGCTATATCAGAGGTGTAATTGGGAGGTACCCATCTAGTGTTAACATAATTCCATCAAAACAGTTTATTGAAATTAAAAAAGCAAATGGAAATAATTTAAAAAACGTAAACGTAAAATTCCCTTTAAGTAAATTTATCACTATTACGGGAGTCTCTGGTAGCGGAAAATCAACATTGATTAACGAAACTTTGTATGGTGCAACAAATAATAGAATTTATGAAAAAATTATTAAAACACTTCCTTATGAAGACATTAAAGGAATTGAAAATATTGATAAAGTTATAAATATCGATCAATCACCCATTGGAAGAACACCCAGATCAAACCCAGCAACTTATGTTGGATTGTTTACACCAATAAGAGAATGGTTTGCTAATTTGCCTGAAGCTAAAGTAAAAGGATTTAAGCCTGGTAGATTTTCTTTTAATGTCAAAGGAGGTAGATGCGAAAGCTGTGAAGGAGATGGATTAAAAAAAATTGAAATGCATTTTTTAGCTCCAGTATATGTTAAATGTGAAGTATGCGATGGTAAAAGATATAATAAAGAGACACTTAGTATTCAATATAATAAAAAAAATATAAATGATATTTTATCAATGACAGTTGATGACGCTGAAGAGTTTTTTATTAATAACCCTCAAGTATATTCTAAATTAAAAACACTCAAAGATGTTGGCTTGGGATATATATCTATCGGTCAATCGGCTACAACTTTATCAGGTGGTGAAGCCCAAAGAATTAAACTATCGAAAGAATTATCCAAAAGACAAACAGGAAAAACATTGTACATCTTAGATGAGCCAACAACTGGTCTTCACTTTGATGATATAAAGAAACTTTTAGAGATACTTCATAAATTAGTTTCCTACGGTAATACTGTAATAGTCATAGAGCACAACTTGGATGTTATTAATACAAGTGATTGGATTATAGACTTGGGACCTGAGGGTGGAGAAAAAGGTGGAAATATTTTATTTGAAGGTAAACCAAGCGAATTAATTAAAAACAAAAATAATCAAACAGGTGTATATTTAAAAAAATATCAGGAGTCTCTTGCTTTAAGCACTGCTTCATAATTTAAATCACCTACAATTCCTAATACAAGAAATAATGAAGAAAAAGTTCCAATTAAAACTCCAAAAATGAATACTATAGGCATTTCAGTTAAATTAACTGGCGCTAAAAATACTAAACACAACAGTGCTAGTATTGTTGTAAAACTTGTAAGTATAGTTCGACGAAGATTTAATTTAATGGATTTATTAACATTGGTTTCAAAATTATCTTTATTATTCTCATTTGAAGTTAAACTTCTTAGCCTGTCAAATAAAACTATTGTGTCGTTGATACTGTAACCAGCAATTAAAAGTAAAGCTGCGATCATAGTTAAATTAAATTCAATATTAAATAAAGACATAAAACCTATTGCTACAAAAACATCATGTAATAATGCAAATATTCCTGAAGCTGCAAACTGCCAATCAAATCTAATCCAAACATAAATAGCTATTACTAACAGAGAAGATGCTAAAGCATAAATAGAATTTTTAATTAGTTCTTCACTAAAAGTTGGTTCTAT
>CABXST010000026.1 GCA_902514885.1 uncultured Alphaproteobacteria bacterium
GGTTTTTATGGGCTTGGGCTGGATCAGCTGCGATTTTAGGAAGCCTATGGGTTCAGGTAGAAATCGATGTCAAAATCAATGAGTGGTTTGGAACATTTTACGATATGATTCAAAAAGCTCTTGCTGAGCCTAATTCGATTACTATTGAGGAATATTGGGCTGGCTTAATTGATTTTATTGCTCTTGCTGGTATTTATGTTGCTATTGCTGTTATAGTGAGTTTTTTCACTGCTCATTTCCTATTTAGATGGAGAACTGCAATGGTGGAATGGTATCACAGCGTTTACAACTATGCTCGTACCATTGAGGGAGCAGCTCAAAGAGTTCAAGAAGACACTATTAAGTTTGGAAGAATAATGGAAGGTCTTGGAACCAGTTTAATTGAGTCAGTTATGATTATTGTTCAATTCTTACCAATTTTATTAGGGCTCAGCGCTGGTATTCCAATATTTTTTTTTGGTGATTGGGAGTACGGTTTAGTTGTTGGTGCTTTAATATGGTCAGTTGGTGGAACTATTTTTTTAATTCTTCTTGGAATTATCCTTCGCCTTGTAGGTGTGGAATATGATTTACAAAAACAAGAGGCAGCTTACAGGAAAGTTTTAGTGATTGCTGAAGATGATGAAACTGTTCGTCCAAAAACGATTGAAGAATTATTTGACGACGTAAGAAAAATTCATTTTGTATCTTATATTCGATACTTGTACTTTAATATTGGTAGAATTGCCTATTTACAGGCTAATGTTTTAAGTGCTTATGTATTTTTAGCACCAGCAATAGTTGCAGGAGTAATTACTCTTGGTGTAATGCAACAAATTATTCGTGCCTTTGGAAGAGTTGAAGGATCAATGCAATATTTATTAAAATCTTGGCCAACAATTATTGAGTTAGCAAGTGTTTATAAAAGACTAAGAGAATTTGAGAGAAAACTTAAAGCTACTGCAGATACTGCCAAGGCGTCTGAATAAATATTTTTGACATCACATAAACAGAACTCAAAGCAATTAGAACAATTATAATCCATACCCATCTATTTTTCTTATCATAGTTTTCACCATTTTTATTGGGATCAGCCATAATATTTAAATATAATATAAATTAATTAAAATCAATTATGCTTTTTTAGATATCTCGTCCTGTTAACTACATTGTAATTTCTAAAAAGCTTTTGAGCAAGTAAGTTACTTTTTTCAACTCCTTTAATAATTAGATCAAGCTTTTGATCTTTTGCTATTTCTTCTACTTTGTTCATTAAAGATCTTGCGACACCAATTTTTCTAAAATCTTGCAATACGTACAGAACATCTAAAACAATATTCTTTTCATAATAAGTCTCATTAATTTTAGCCACAACAATTCCCATAAATTTATCTTCATTTTTTGCTGCAAAAGCAAAATAATCATCCTGAAATACACACGTCCAAAATAAGCTGAAATTTACTTCATCAAATTGAAAAGAATTTGATGAGGCGCTCTCATTAATTATATCCTTCCAACTTTTCTGATGAATTTGTTTTGGTTTTTCTATTGTGAACATTTAAGTATCAATCTAACAATTAATTGCATCCATTTATATTAATTATTGATTAAAGACTTGATCTTAGAGCGATAAGCCTTATCTCTATAATAGAAATGTTTGAGAATTTAAAAAAATATATTGAGTCCATTAAGGCCAGAGATCCAGCGGCAACATCGTTATTACTTGTACTTTTAACATACCCGGGAGTTAAAGCAGTTTTCTTTCATCGGATTGCAAATTTCATCTGGCAACTTAATTTAAAAATTTTAGGAAGAATGATCTCACAATTATCTAGATTTTTGACTGGAATAGAAATTCACCCTGCTGCAAAGATTGGAAAAAATTTTTTTATTGATCATGGAATGGGTGTTGTCATTGGAGAAACAGCTGAGATAGGCAACAATGTCACTATTTATCATGGAGTAACTTTAGGTGGAATATCTCCTGCTATTAAATCCTCAGAACAAGTAGGTATAAAAAGACACCCTACCCTTGAAGATGATGTGATTGTAGGATCTGGTGCTCAAATATTAGGCCCTGTTTTAGTAAAGAGTTGTGCACGTATTGGCTCAAATGCTGTTGTTACTAAAGACGTACCTAAAGGTGGAATAATGGTTGGTGTCCCTGCTAAAAATATTAGCACAGGTAGTAAAAAAACTGATGCTACGTTTGCTCCATATGCTGTTACAAAAAAATAATTAAATTTGATCGATACGACTCATAAGTTCTTCTGAAATAAAAATATCTTTATTAATGTTTTCTTCAAATGCTTTCAATCGCTTTGAACCAGGTGCTCTGGAACCTTCCTGGGATGTTATGGAAATAAGAAGTTGCTCTAAACGAAGCTCAAAATTTTGATTAAATTTTTTTGGATTAATAGCTATAAAAAATTGACCTGTTGAGGGAGGACCGCCATCCTCACCTGCAAATGATGAGGCTTGTGTGCCTAAGTTTCCTCCAGCTACACATGCAGTTAAGATTTCAACCAATAATCCTGTGCTGAAACCTTTGTAACCCCCACTAGGAGCCATTGTTCCCTTAAGAGCCTCTTTTGCATTTGTCGTGACTTTACCATCTTTGTCATATGCCCATCCCTTTGGTATTGGTTCGTCAGTTTTTGCTCTCACAGAAATTTCACTTTTTGCTACAACGCTGGCAGATTGATCAATAATAATTGAAGGTTTTCCATTTAGAGGTACTGCTATTGAATAAGGGTTAGTTCCTATTACTGGCTCAATACCTCCAACGGGGGCTATTGAAGCTGGTGCATTTGTAAAACCTAATCCTATTAAATTTTGTTCTGCAATTCTTTTGGTGTGAAAACCAAGAACTCCACAGTTATATGAATTGTAAATAGACATGCAGGAAATTCCCTCAACAGAACTCATTTTACATAAAATCTTGAGGCCAATATTGATTGCTGTATGAGCAAAACCATTATCTGCGTCTACTTTAATAGATGAACTAGAAATTTGCTCAAATTTTGGTGAAGCTTTACCTTTTATTTTACCTATCTTAAGATGGTTGCAATATATTGGTAAATAGTGAAAACCGTGACTTTTGATGCCACAATATTCGGCGTCAATTATTCCATCAATTATACCTTCAGAGTTTTTAAGTGAGCATCCTGATTTTAATAGCTTTTCAGAAGCTAAATTTTTGGCCAGAGTTTTTTTAAGATAAGGCAATATATTCAATTAAATGGCTTTTATTCAATGAAGCAAGATAAATAGTTTAAATAAGACAATTTAGACTCAAATACTATTTGCATGATTATGCCCTAAATGTTTATATATATATAGATATATCTACATAAGGAGGAAATATGTCAATTTTACGATTATTTACCGCGCTCTTCCTTGCATTAGGGATAACCTCCATTTCTTCTAATGTTAAAGCTGGGGCACACTGCAGTAATGTTACAATTGCAGAAATGAACTGGGCTTCTGCTCAGGTCATCGCACACATCGACGCTGTTCTTTTAAGAGGGCTTGGATGTGAAGTGGAATTAATTCCTGGAGATACTATGCCAACAGCAACATCTCTAGTTGAAAAAGGTGAGCCTTCAATAGCTCCTGAATTATGGTCTCAAAATATTAAGCCAATCTTAGATCCTGCTGAAGCTGAGGGTTTAATCAAAAACGTTGGTAAAGTATTTGAGGATGGTGGTGAAGAAGCAATTTGGATACCAACATACATAGCTCAAGAACATGGTATTGTTACTATCGATGATGCTCTTGCAAGACCTGATTTATTCCCACACCCTGAAGATTCAAGTGTAGCTGGTTTCTACGGATGTCCTGCTGGTTGGAACTGTCAGATTACTACAACTCAAATGTTTAAGGCATTTGGTATGGCTGATGCTGGATTTGAATTTATTGATCCAGGTTCAGGCGGTGCTCTTTCAGGTGCAATGGGTGAGGCTTACAACAAAGGTGAAGGTTGGATGGGTTACTATTGGGGCCCAACAGCTATCCTTGGTAAGTATGATATGACAAAACTTGATGAAGGTGTTGACCACAACTCAGAAACTTGGCTTTCAGAAATCAATGATCTAAATGTAGAAGCTCCAGGCAGAAATAAATATCCTGCCTCAACAGTGGAAACTTATGTTGGTAAAGATATGCTAGGAAATTCTGAAGTTATGGGATACTTGGAGAAAAGAAGCTTTAACAATACTCTTCTAAGTCAAATACTTGCATGGAAAGAAGAAAATCAAGCTGAGGCTGAAGAAACAGCTTACTATTTCTTAGAGAATTTTTCTAATGTTTGGGGAAAATGGGTACCGTTTGACCAAAAACTAGATATACAAAACTCTCTATAAAAGCTTATATTATTTTACCTGGGGGCTATGTCCCCAGGTTTTTTTTGAAATGAAATTTAATATACATGTCTAATTTCCTAACAGAATTTCCAGAAATGCCAAATAAGCAGTTTCGCGAATTCAAAAAAGGTGTTGATGCGAGTTATAAAGATTTTGCTCGAGAATGGGGTGATTTTATCGACGCCATGTTTGAACCCCTTCTAAAAATGCTAGTTTTTTTTGAAAAAACACTAATAGCTACACCATGGCCAATATTTATGATTGTACTACTAGGCCTTACTTATTGGGGAAGTAGAAGTTATAAATTAGTTATTGGAACTTTTTTAGCTTTTGTGTTTATTGGCTACTTTAGAATGTGGGATGAAACTATGAGCACTATTGCTATCATACTGACTTCTGTAATCATGTCTGTTGTAATAGGTCTACCTACTGGAATTGCAATGTCTAGATCTGATCGAACACAAAGTATAGTCACACCAATTTTAGACATCATGCAAACAATGCCACCTTTTGTGTATTTAATACCTATTGTAATGTTGATGGGAATTGGAAAAATACCAGGATTAATTGCAGTTGTAATTTATGCTATACCACCTTTGATTAGATTAACTAATTTAGGTATTCGAGAAGTCGATAAAGAAGCTTTGGAAGCTGCAGATGCGTTTGGTGCAACAAAAAAACAAAAACTGTATCAAGTTCAACTACCTTTAGCTTTACCTACAATTTTTGCTGGTATCAATCAAACTATCATGATGGCATTAGCTATGGTAATCATAGCCTCAATGATTGGTGTTAAAGGACTTGGTCAGCCCGTTTTACAATCTATCTATAACCAATACTTCACTAAAGGTGTTTTATACGGACTTGCAATTGTAATTGTAGCCATTGTTTTTGATAGGGTGTCTCAATCTTATGGTCAGCGTATTCAAAAACATCGCTCCGGTAAGATAGTCTAAATGTCAGAAGCAAAAATACAGATTAAAAATCTATATAAAATCTTTGGAAAAAATCCAAGTGCTGCAATGGAGCATGTTAAAAACGGGGTTGGAAAAGACGAATTATTAGAAAAACATAATCATGTTTTAGGTTTAAAAGATATTAACTTAGATATCCAATCAGAGTCTATTCAAGTGGTGATGGGTTTATCTGGATCTGGAAAATCAACATTAATTAGACACATTAATAGATTAATTGAGCCAACTGATGGAAGTGTAACTGTTGATGGAGATGAAGTTCTAAAAATGAATGAAGAACAACTTCGAAGTTTTAGAAGAAGTAAAACAGCCATGGTCTTCCAGCGTTTTGCCTTACTACCTCATAAAACAGTGCTTCAAAATACTATTTTTGGTCTTCATATTCAAAATATTGCAGAAGAAGATGCAAAGAAAAGTGCTCTTCGCTGGATTGAAAGAGTCGGTTTGTCTGGATATGAAGATAAATATCCTCAACATCTATCTGGAGGTATGCAACAACGTGTAGGTTTGGCGAGAGCCTTAACTAATGATGGTGACATACTTTTGATGGATGAGGCTTTCAGTGCTCTAGACCCTTTAATTCGTAAAGATATGCAGGATATTCTTTTAGAACTGCAAGACGAGCTTCAGAAAACGGTGGTATTCATTACACATGATCTAGACGAAGCTTTAAAAATTGGAGACCGTATTGCTATTTTAAAAGATGGAATTATGGATCAAGAGGGAATACCTGCAGAGATTTTATTGGATCCAAAGACAAAGTATGTAAAAGACTTCGTAGAAGATGTAAATAGAGCAAGGGTCATTAAAGCCAAACATATAATGAGCGAAATTAATGGCCAAGATCTAAATGGAGCTATGCCTATTGATCAAGATGAATTTATTGACCGTTTTATTGACAAAGTTATTGCAGAAAAACCTGATAACTTATTAATCCAAGATAAGGATAAAAAAAATGTAGGCTTTTTGTCTACACAAAAACTTTCTGAGATCTTAAAAAGATAATTTATGAAAGCATCTAACTATATTGCAGGCCAGTGGGTCGAGGGTACTGGTTCAATTAGAAATATTAACCCCTCTGACACTTCTGAAATTATAGATGAGTATACTTCCTGTACTGATGAACAATTTGAACAATCAATTCGATCAGCAGCTACTGCTCAAAGAGAATGGGAAACAGTTGGTATTGAAAAAAAATCGCAAGTACTCATTAAAATAGGAGATGAATTAATCCAAAAATCCAAACAAATTGGGGAGTTATTGTCTCGCGAAGAAGGAAAACCATTAAATGAAGGAGTTGGGGAAGTAGCTAGAGCTGGCCAACAATTTCAATATTATGGATCTGAGTGTTTACGTTTATATGGTGAGAAAATTCCCTCAACTAGACCTGGATTTCAAGTTGAAATTTCAAGAGAACCACTTGGTACGATTGGTATTATTTCTCCTTGGAATTTTCCAATAGCAATTCCTGCATGGAAAGCAGCACCTGCGATGATGTGTGGTAATGCTGTAATCTTAAAACCAGCTTCTCTAACAATAGGAAGTGCTATCGCTTTAACTGAGATAATTGCTAAGCAAGATATTCCTGCTGGTTTATTTAATTTAGTTTTAGGTTCTGGAAGTAATATTGGCCACAAAATAGCAACTCATCCTGAGATAGCAGCAATAACTTTTACTGGTTCTGTTGAAGTAGGAAAAAAACTTTATCAAAACTCCTCATCCACCATGAAAAAAATGCAAATGGAAATGGGCTCCAAAAACCCACTAGTTGTTATGGATGATGCAGATTTGAAAACAGCTATTACATGTGCAGTTAATGGAGCATATGGTGGAACAGGTCAAAAGTGTACTGCATCTTCAAGATTAATTGTTCATGAAAATATTTATAAAGATTTTGTTAAAGGCTTATTAGAAAGTATAAAAAATTTAAAAGTAGGACATGCCTTAGATGAAGGGACACAAATGGGTCCTGCATCAAATCAATCTCAGTTTGAATCAAACTTGGAGTATATCGATATTGGTAAAGGTGAGGCTAAACTTGAGTTTGGTGGAAACCCTATGAATATGAGAACCCCTGGATATTATATGGAACCAACCTTGTTCATTGATGGAGATAATAAATCTCGTATAAACCAAGAGGAAATGTTTGGACCGATCGCATGTGTAATTCCAACAAAGAACTTAGATCATGCTCTTGAAATTGCTAATGCAACAGATTTTGGACTTTCAAGTGGTATTATTACTCAGTCTCTAGCTAAAGCTGAGTTTTTTAAACAAAACATTAAAACCGGTGTAACAACTCTTAATTTACCAACTGCTGGCTTAGATTATCACGTACCATTTGGCGGAAGGAAAGCCTCAAGTTTTGGTCCTCGTGAACAGGGGACATACGCCAGAGACTTTTACTCTCAAGTAAAGACTTCCTACATTAATTCTGGAACCGTATAATTCTCGGATGAATTTTCGAGTCGACAATCTTCAGTATTGTAACTGGTCTAGAGAAATATTTGAAATAAATCACGAAGCACAATTAGATGCGGTTCATGCCACGATTTGTTATCACGAGGACTACGACGAAGTTCTCTCTAATATAAAGACTTGGAATACTTATTTTGAAAAAAACAAAGATTTAATCTTTCAAGGCAAAAGTTCAAAAGATATTGCTAAAGCAAAGCTTGAGAATAAGACTGCTATATTTTACGGCTTACAAAATTGTTCTCCTATTGAAGATAATATTGATTATGTAGAGTCTCTAAAGGAATTGGGAGTACTATTTATGCAACTTACTTACAATAATCAATCATTACTAGCTACTGGATGTTACGAAAAACGTGATAGTGGTATTACTCGAATGGGAAAAGAGGTTATCAAAGAGATGAATCGGGTAAATATGATTATTGATATGTCCCACTCCGCAGAATTTTCAACATTGGAGGCAATTGAAATTTCTATTCAGCCAATTGTTGTTAGTCATGCCAATCCTTTGTTCTGGCATCAAGGGCTTCGGAATAAATCAGATGAAGTATTAAAAGCATTAAACGATAGCGGTGGAATGATCGGGTTCTCATTATACCCTCATCATCTTAAAGATACTTCGAATTGCACTCTCCAATCATTTTGTGAGATGATTGCAGAAAGTACAAAAAAAATATCTGTTAAGCAAATTGGTATTGGTTCAGATCTTTGTATTCATCATCCAGATAGCATAGTTGAATGGATGAGAAATGGTACTTGGACAAAAACAAAAGATTTTGGAGAAGGAACAGCAGATAATGCAGGATTTCCTCCTCAACCCTCATGGTTTGAAGATGCCAGGGGTTTTGAAAATCTCCATAAAGGTTTAAAAGATGTTGGATTCAGCGAAGAAGAGACACACGACATCTTGGGTAATAATTGGTACAATTTTTATAAGAGATTTGATTAATGCAAATAGATTTAAGAAAACCAGAAGTAGTTATGAAATTAGACCGATTAGGGTCGTTTCATCAATCTAAATTGTCTTTTCTAAGATGTTTTATAAGAGAATTTAAGAATTGGGAATTTCAAACTAAAGAATTCAACCTAGACAATCAAGGCTTTGGTCATATTGTTTATGTTGTAAATAATGGTCAAAAACACTACTCCCTGATTTGTTTTTCTAATCATATTGAGGATAGTGAAAGATCTGATCGAGTAATAGCTACGAAATGGGATGCGTCATTTGTTTTATTTGATGGACTTCCAGCTCAAAAGGATATCGAAAGGCTTAAAGCTAATGTTCCTCTTCAAGAGCAGGGAAGAGTGAGTGAAAAGGAACTTTGCCTATCTCGAGCTAACAAATCAGTGCGTGTTTTTGAACATGTAGTAAATAAACTGTCTCAAGGCGAACAACCTGATACTAAACTTTTATACAGCGTAGGTTACCTTTATCGAACGACTGCTGTTTATGGCTCGGGAAAATTTGGATTAGCTGATCGAATTAAAATCCAAGATAGAGAAGAGCTTAAAGGACCATTTAGGTTGGAGATGATGCTTGTATACCTTGCAAGGCAATTTACTTTCGATGTCGTCAACCATGTGGCTCATTTCCGCTCACCTGATAAAGCAACCAAACTTAGCGAAGATATCGCTAGAAATTTAGGTATTGGTAATTCCACAGGTTTGGGAATGGCACCCTTTATTGTAAATCATCCAGCTTTATTAAATCAATGGATCATTGCAAAAGAAAAAGCATTAAAGGCAATTCGCTCAATCTCCTCTGTAAGTAAAAAAGATAAGAATATTTTTCAATCATATCTATCTGCTATTCAAGAAAATATTAAATTTTGGAAAACAGAAAGTGATTACCAAAAGAAGAAAAATAAACAGCTTTTAAAAGACTTAGATAATTTTCAAAATTTTTATTCAACATATACCTTGAAAGATTATTTTTGGAATTCTATTTACGAGTGGGCAGAAACCAATACTCAATCTGAATGCTGTGAGTTTATTATTTCATTAATGATGGAGATTTATCCAGATATCGTAGAGCCTCTCAGTTATGAAATGTCCATAGATGAAGATGAGTACTTTGATATTGATACTTCAAAGACAATTGATGAGGTGTGTAAATTAATTGAAAATCAATACACATGGTTGTTAAATATTGATTTTGATAATAAAGAAAATATTTTTAATTTTTGGTATTACTCTAAAAATAAACAAGAGCCTCGGATGTCAGATAGATTCACTGAAGAAGGTTCAGAATTAGAGCTACCCCTAGCTATAGCAAGAGATATAAGTGCACTTTATGGTGATTTAAAATCTTGTAATTCAAATAGAGACTTAGGTTATTATTTGTTAAAAAATCAAGAATATCGACATGTATTAAGAAGAGTTCTGATATGCGAAAAACTGCCCTACTCTGAAATTCAAGATAACACTATCTCGAAAACTTTAATCCCTGTAGATATGCTTCGACTAAAGTTATCCTTTTTTGGTGCAACACGATTTGATCCTCGTTCTGATCGATGGGTAAGAATTACTATGTATCAAGGTGCCCCCCTAATGAAAGAAATAAGTAAATCTAACGATACGTGGTCTTACAAGAAAATAGCTTAATGCACTCCCTATATGAAATTGAAACAACAATTAAAAGATCATCGCGTGCCAAAGGATTAAGTTGGGGCGTTTCTGAGGAGGCTGGGAAAGCAGTAAGAGTATTAGAGCAAGCAGAATTTCAAGGATTAGAGAGTTTTAAGAGACTTGTTGATTTAGGTCTAACAAAACTTAATAAACTTTTAGACGTGAGTCAATATGATACCAGTAACCTTTGTCCAATTCATTTTGGAATTTTCTTTCTTGACCAATCTCATAATGAAGACCTACACCGTATTCATAATTTTAAAAATATAAACGAGCCCCTATTAATTCTT
>CABXST010000027.1 GCA_902514885.1 uncultured Alphaproteobacteria bacterium
CTACAGCCATAGCATTAACCAAATTATTAAAACCATAAGTTGACTCAAACTCGCACTCACCACCAATATTAGGAATTCCTATACAGTTGCCGTAGTGGCCAATTCCATGAACCACACCGTTTAATAAATATTTTGTTTTTTCACTTTCTATCAAACCAAATCTAATTGAGTCAAGAGTAGCTATTGGTCTCGCCCCCATCGTAAAAATATCTCTTAGTATTCCTCCAACACCAGTTGCAGATCCATTAAAAGGTTCGATGTAACTTGGGTGGTTATGACTTTCAATTTTAAAAGCAATTCCGTCATTATCTTGTATGTCAATTATTCCAGCATTTTCTCCTGGCCCCTGAATAACTATTTCATTTTCTGTAGGAAGTTTTTTTAACCATTTTTTTGATGTCTTATAACAACAGTGTTCATTCCACATTGCTGAAAAAATTCCTAACTCTTCCATAGTTAAGTCTCTATTTAAATAGTTCTTGATGATCTTGAATTCATCTAAAGTTAAGCCGTGCTGAAGTATTAAATCTTCTTTCATGTTATTAATGACTCTATGATTAGCTTACCATCTTGTGAAGGATGAAAGTCAGAATAGGCTCTTTCAGGGTGAGGCATCATACCAAGAATATTTTTCTTTTTGTTTGTGATGCCCGCAATAGCTTCTATTGAGCCGTTAATATTTTCTTCACTATTTGAGAATTCACCTTTGCAGTATTCAAATGCAATTTGTTCATTATTTTTAAGTGATTTTAAAGTTTCATTATCGCAATAAAAATTTCCCTCATTGTGGGCCACAGGGATTTGAAGCACTTGATCTTCTTTAATGGATAAATTGAAATTATTTTTAAATTTTTTTTTAATAAAACAGTTTTTGCCCAAAAATTTAAGGTTTTTATTTTGTATCAAGGCTCCTTCAAGAAGCCCAATTTCAGTTAAAATTTGAAAACCGTTACAAATACCTAATAAATATCTATCATCATTTGCATGTTTTATAACATCATTGATTATTTTACTCTTTGATGCCATGGCCCCCGATCTTAAATAGTCACCAAAACTAAAACCTCCAGGTAATATTACCAAATCAACTTGTGGCAAAGATGCTTCCTCATGCCAAATATTATAAACAACACCTTTTGTTAAATCTTGTAAGTAACATAAAGCGTCTCTATCACAATTAGATCCCGGAAATGTAATGACAGCAGACTTAAAACTCATCCAAGTACTTCGTACTCTTCAATAATATCATTCACTAAAAGCTTTTTGCACGCAGAGTCTATTTTTTGGTCTTTTTCTTCTTTACTTAAATTATCTGGTAGGTCTAACTCAATGAGCTTTCCTTGCCTGATATTATGAAATTCATTAAATCCTAAATTATTTAGCGATTGTTCAATAACCTTTCCTTGAGGTTCTAAAATTTGACTCTTAAGTCTTATTAAAATTTTTATCCGCATTAAATCTTTAAGTTTAATCTATCAAGCACCTCTGCATATGCCTCTTCAACATTACCTAAATCTCTTCGAAAGCGATCTTTATCAAGTTTTTTATTTGTTTTTAAATCCCATAATCGACAAGTATCTGGTGATATTTCATCAGCTAAAATAAGTTCATTAGTTTTCTTACATATTCCAAATTCTAACTTAAAATCAATTAAATTAATTCCGATAGAAAAAAATGTAGATCTTAAGACATCGTTAATTCTCAAAGAATATTCATCAATTAATTCTAATTCATCAAAGTCGCATAATCCTAAATTAAGAATATGCTCAGAACTTATATGTGGGTCGCCAAGTTCATCTGATTTTAAACAGTACTCTATAAGTGTATCGGATAATGGAGTGCCCTCCTTAATGCCAAATTTCTTTGACAAAGATCCAGCAAAGAGATTTCTAACCAAAACTTCAATTGGTATAATATCTACTTTTTTTAAAAGCTGAGATTTTTTGTCAATTTGTTTGATAAAGTGTGTTGGGATATCACAGTGATTCAAAATTTGAAATAAATAACTTGAGATAGCGTTATTAATAGCACCCTTATTTTTAATTGAACCTTTTTTTAAATTATTAAAAGCAGTAGCGTCATTTTTATATGTAGCAATTACTTGGTTGCTATTTTTTGCATATATAATTTTGGCTTTTCCTTCATATAGTTTTTTTAATTTTGTTGCCATCAGCTAACTCTTTTAAATATCTTGTCTACATTTGTAAAAAGATTTTTATTATTGAAGATATTATCGATTTTACTCGATATCTTAAATTTGGCTAAACTTGGATGGCTTAAGAGATTATCTTTAAAAGACAAATTACCCTCCCACGTTTTTAAAGCACAATCTTGGACAATTTTATAAGCATCCTCTCTCAAAACTTTATTATCAATTAGAAAAATTAAGACGTTTTGTGAATAGGGTAGGCCTTTTAAAAGGTTTAAGTTTTTAACCATATTCTTTTTATGTATTATTAGATTGTCAAGTACGGTAATCATTCTTTGAACTGCAAAGTCAAGAGTAATGGTTGCGTTAGGAGCGTTTATTCTCTCAACACTAGAGTGACTAATATCTCTTTCATGCCATGATGTTATATTTTCTAAAGCAGGAATGGTTAAAGACCTTACTACTCTTGCTAGTCCTGTTAAATTTTCTGATAAAATTGGATTTTTTTTATGAGGCATTGCCGAACTACCTTTCTGACCTCTTCCAAACCCCTCTTCAACCTCCAAAACTTCAGTTCTTTGTAAATGTCTAATTTCTGTTGATAAACGTTCAAGAGAACTTGCTATTATTGCAAAGGAACAAAAAAGATCTGCATGCCTATCTCTTGGTATAATTTGTGTGGAAACTGGCTCGACTGAGAATTTTAATTTTTTAGCAATCATTTGTTCAACCCTTGTATCAATATTAGAGTATGTTCCAACAGGACCAGACATTTGGATTGTCTGTATTTGTTTAATTGAATTTTTAAGACGATTTATGTTTCTATTGTTTTCAGCAAGATAACCAAGGATTTTTAATCCAAAAGTTGTTGTTTCAGCGTGAATACCATGGCTTCTGCCAATACATAATGTGTATTTATGTTTTTTTGCAATACTAAGCAGAGATTTGCTTAATTTTTCCAAACCCCCAAGGATTATATTGCTTGATTGATTGAGTTGGATTGAAAAAGAAGTATCTAAGATATCACTGGATGTAAGTCCTTTGTGAATATACCTAGACTCAGCGCCTACATACTTTGCTACATTAGTCAAAAAAGCAATTACATCGTGCTTAGTTTTTTCTTCAATTTTTTCTATTTCTTTTAATTTAAACTGTGCTTTTTTTTTAATTCTATTTGAAGTTCCTTTAGGTATTTGGCCTAATTTTTCCATTGCCTCGCAAGCAAGTATTTCTAAATCAAGCCATATTTGGAATTTATTATTATCCTCCCAGATTTCTTTAAGAATTTTTCTAGAGTATCTCGGTATCAATTATAAAAAGCCTTATTTGGAGACTCTGTTAGAATCTCAACATTATCACCATTAATATATATCGTATGTTCGTACTGAGCGCTAAGTGTTTTATCTTTAGTAACAGCTGTCCAACCATCACTTAGTATTTTAGATTGATATTTTCCAGCATTGATCATGGGTTCAATCGTAAAAATCATTCCATCTATAAATTTAATATTATCATATTCGCTATCGTAGTAATGCAAAATACTTGGATTTTCATGAAATTTCAAACCAACACCATGTCCACAAAAGTCTCTAACAACACTAAAATTATTTGATGTAGCTATATCTTCAATTTTTTTTCCAATACGACTAATAGGCTCGCCAACTTTTATTTCATCAATACTTTCTATTAAACAATCGTGAGTAACTTTACATAGGTTGTTTGCTTTTATAGAGACTTCACCTACCTTATACATTCTTGATGAGTCCCCATGCCAACCATCAATTATTGTTGTAACATCTACATTCAAAATATCACCCTTTTGAAGATTTCGATTATAATTTGGAATTCCATGACAAATTACATGGTTTAAAGAGGTACATGTAGATTTTGGAAAACCTCTATAAAACAAAGGGGCAGGAGTGCCTCCTAATTCTTGAATTCTAGTTAAACAGAATTCATCAATCTCAGAAGTTGTAATTCCCTCTTTAATTATATTATTAAGCTCGTCTAAAATAGTTGCAGTTATTTTACCTGCCTTTCTACAAGAGTCTACTTCAGCATTTGAATATGATTTAATCTTCATCAATTTTTATCTCACTTAAAATATTTATACCTTTTAAAGAAACATTACATTTAAATGCTCTAAATTTTACACCACTTTTTTTGGCAATAAGAGAATTTTCATAATAATCATTATCTAAATCTTTAGCTATCGAAAATCTATCTACATCATCTCGTTGAATAAGATATATCAAAAAACAGTTACTACCTTTTTTTGACATATTACTTAATTCTATTAAATGTTTTGATCCTCTTGAGGTAATAGCATCTGGAAATTCTGCTAAATTTTTTTCTCTTGATAATGTGACTGATTTAACTTCAATATAACTATCAACTTTTGTGTGACTAGCATAAATATCAACTCTAGAATTTTTTCCATATTTCACCTCCTTTTTTAATTCACCCTTAATTTCATGAAGAATTTTATTTTCTTTTATGGCATTAAAAACAATATCGTTTGGCAGCGATGTGTTTATACCAACAAATGTTTTGAGGTCTTTGATTGCTTCTAATCTATATTTTAATTTAGCATTAGGATTTTCTACTTTTGCAACCAAAACTTTGGAGCCCTCGTTCAATAGACCCAATAGAGAGCCTGTGTTTGGACAGTAAGCTGTGACAACTTTAGCACCAATCTTTATATCAACAAAAAATCGTTTATAGCGTTTTATAAAAAAACCCTCTAAAATTTCCTCTTTATAATTCATCTATGGTAACTAAAAAAAATATACAATCAGCTTGTCTTATAATCATCGGCAATGAGATATTATCAGGTAGGACACAAGATAAAAATATAAATCATATAGCCAAAGAGCTTTTTTTATGTGGTGTATCTCTGCAGTTAGTAATAGTAATACCTGACTCAAAAAAAATAATTATCTCCCAGATCAGAAAATTAAAAACTAAGTATGACTATATAATTACAACTGGTGGAATAGGCCCGACGCATGATGATATAACCTCTGAGTCAATTAGTTTGGCTGTAAGAAAAAAATATAAATTACATAATGGTGCATACAGTGAATTAAAAAAATATTATAGAAAAATTAAATCTGAATTAACTGACGCTAGGAAAAAAATGGCATACATGCCCGAGGGATCTAAATTAATTTTTAATAAAGTTAGTGGTGCCCCAGGTTTTAAAATTGAGAATATTTATGTTTTTGCAGGTGTGCCTTCAATAGTACAAGCAATGATGAAAGAATTTAAAAAAATGATTAAAATTAAAAATAAATTTTATTCAACTTCTATAATTACAAAATTATTTGAAAGTAAAATAGCCCATATTCTTGTTGATGCAGAAAAAAAATATCAATTTATCTCTATAGGTAGCTATCCAATTTTTGATGGAAAACCAAGGGGTGTAGAGATTGTTATAAATTCACAAGTTAACAAGCTGGGCGTAAACAATGCAAAAAAATTCATTCTCAAAGAGATAAACAAAATTATTTAAGAATAGGTTAATTTAATATAAAACAATATTTCCTTTTGGCGGAGTAGCTCAGTTGGTTAGAGCGGTGGAATCATAATCCATGTGTCGGGGGTTCAAATCCCTCCTCCGCTACCAAGAATAATCATTGTAATTATTGATATTTTAACATATCTTTCGTTTTCTGATCGCGGGGTAGAGCAGCTTGGTAGCTCGTCAGGCTCATAACCTGAAGGTCGTAGGTTCAAATCCTACCCCCGCAACCAATACCTAAATAAATTCACTCATTTCAAGCGTTTTTTTTTATTTTTTTTATTGAAATGCATTTGACAATGCTTCGATAAAGTGTAGATATAGTCTACTTTTTATTCGATTCATTGGGCCATTTATTGTGCACCAGTGATTCTTGCTCTTTATTTTTAGTTAATATGAAATGAATAGACGGTGGGTTTATAACGTCAAATTTCGATCAAGCTTTCATTCGATTAGAATGTTAGCTCGTTATTTTGGCGTCTAACCTACGTCAATTTAAAACTTTGTTTTTTATGAGTAGGTAATTCAACTTAAGAGTTTGATTATGGCTCAGAACGAACGCTTGCTGCATGCTTTATACATGCAAGTCGAACGAAGGCCCTAGCTTGCTAGGTGTCCTTAGTGGCGCACGGGTGAGTAACACGTGGGAACATACCTTATAGTACGGAATAACTGCGGGAAACTGTAGCTAATACCGTATATTCCAGTAATGGGAAAGATTTATCGCTATAAGATTGGCCCGCGCAAGATTAGCTTGTTGGTGAGGTAAAAGCTCACCAAGGCTTCGATCTTTAGCTGGTTTGAGAGGATGATCAGCCACACTGGGACTGAGACACGGCCCAGACTCCTACGGGAGGCAGCAGTAGGGAATATTGGACAATGGGGGCAACCCTGATCCAGCAATGCAGCGTGAGTGACGAAGGCCTTAGGGTTGTAAAACTCTTTCATCGGTGAGGATAATGACAGTAGCCGAAGAAGAAGGACCGGCTAATTCCGTGCCAGCAGCCGCGGTAATACGGAAGGTCCTAGCGTTGTTCGGAATTACTGGGCGTAAAGCGCATGTAGGCGGAACAGAAAGTTAGAAGTGAAATCCCTGGGCTCAACCTAGGAATTGCTTTTAAAACTTCTGTTCTGGAATTCAGGAGAGGAAAATGGAATTTCCAGTGTAGAGGTGAAATTCGTAGATATTGGAAGGAACACCAGTGGCGAAGGCGATTTTCTGGACTGATATTGACGCTGAGATGCGAAGGCATGGGTAGCAAACGGGATTAGATACCCCGGTAGTCCATGCAGTAAACGATGGGTGCTAGTCGTCGGACTTTTGTTCGGTGTCGTAGCTAACGCGTTAAGCACCCCGCCTGGGGAGTACGGTCGCAAGATTAAAACTCAAATAAATTGACGGGGACCCGCACAAGCAGTGGAGCATGTGGTTTAATTCGACGCAACGCGAAGAACCTTACCAGCGTTTGACATGGAAAGTACCGGTTACAGAATGGTAACCTTCAGTTCGGCTGGCTTTCGCACAGGTGCTGCATGGCTGTCGTCAGCTCGTGTCGTGAGATGTTGGGTTAAGTCCCGCAACGAGCGCAACCCTTATCGTTAGTTACTAACAGTTCGGCTGAGGACTCTAGCGAAACTGCCGGTGATAAGCCGGAGGAAGGTGGGGATGACGTCAAGTCCTCATGGCCCTTACACGCTGGGCTACACACGTGCTACAATGGTAACTACAACGGGACGCAATACCGCGAGGTGGAGCAAATCCCCAAAAGTTATCTCAGTTCGGATTGCACTCTGCAACTCGAGTGCATGAAGTTGGAATTGCTAGTAATCGCGGATCAGCATGCCGCGGTGAATACGTTCCCGGGTCTTGTACACACCGCCCGTCACACCATGAGAGTTGGTTTTATCTTAAGTCAGTGCGCTAACCTTCGGGAGGCAGCTGCCCACGGTACGGCCAGCGATTGGGGTGAAGTCGTAACAAGGTAGCCGTAGGGGAACCTGCGGCTGGATCACCTCCTTTCTAAAGGAAAAAAAACTTTGAACTAAGTGTACGTTTAAAGTAACCACCGTCTATTTGTTTTGCTTTTTTCAACTAACGTTGATAAAGGGCATTGATTGGGCGTGTAGCTCAGTTGGTTAGAGCGCGCGCTTGATAAGCGTGAGGTCGGAGGTTCAAGTCCTCCCTCGCCCACCAACACTGTTGGGGGATTAGCTCAGCTGGGAGAGCGCCTGATTTGCATTCAGGAGGTCAGCGGTTCGATCCCGCTATCCTCCACCAACTTTTTAAAATCGTAAATATGTAAGCTGATAACACAGACGAATAACTTGCACGAGTTGTTCGTCAATTAAACAACTAATATAACAACAAATAACTACAAAAAGTTATTAACAACAAACTTTTCACTGTGTGTTAATAATTCAAGCGCGTAAGAGCATTTGGTGGATGCCTTGGCATAAAGAGGCGACGAAGGACGTGACAGACTGCGATAAGCTCGGACTTGCTGTCAATAAGCTTAATCCGAGATCTCCGAATGGGGAAACCCAATAACTTATAAGTGAATTCATAGCTTATAAGGGCGAACCTAGGGAACTGAAACATCTAAGTACCTAGAGGAAAAGATATTCCGTTAGTAGTGGCGAGCGAAAGCGGATCAGGCCAGTGCTACTTTTTACTAAACCAGAACTGTATGGAAAGGCAGGCCATAGTGAGTGATAGCCTCGTATGGGTAGATAGTAAAAAATAGACATGAGTAGGGCGGGACACGTGAAATCCTGTCTGAATATAGGAAGACCACTTCCTAAGCCTAAATACTACTTTATGACCGATAGTGAACCAGTACCGTGAGGGAAAGGCGAAAAGAACCCCTAGCAGGGGAGTGAAATAGACCCTGAAACCGGATGCTTACAAGCAGTTGGAGCCTCTTTATGAGGTGACAGCGTACCTTTTGTATAATGGGTCAGCGACTTAATCTCATTAGCAAGCTTAAGCCATATAGGTGTAGGCGAAGCGAAAGCGAGTCTGAATAGGGCGATTTAGTTAATGGGATTAGACTCGAAACCGGGTGATCTAGTCATGAGCAGGTTGAAAGTGAAGTAAAATTCACCGGAGGACCGAACCCACTAGCGTTGAAAAGCTACGGGATGACTTGTGATTAGGGGTGAAAGGCCAACCAAACTCGGAAATAGCTAGTTCTCCGCGAAAACTATTTAGGTAGTGCGTCGTGTGAATCTTATTGGGGGTAGAGCACTGAATGGGCTAGGGGGAAGCAATTCCTACCAAACCTAATCAAACTCCGAATACCAGTAAGTCTGCACGGCAGACAGTCCATGGGTGCTAAGGTCCTTGGACGAGAGGGAAACAGCCCAGATCAACAGCTAAGGTCCCCAAATAATGATTAAGTGTGAAAGGGAGTGGGAACTCCAAGACAGCCAGGAGGTTGGCTTAGAAGCAGCCATCCTTTAAAGAAAGCGTAACAGCTCACTGGTCTAATTAAGAGATCCTGCACCGAAAATGTAACGGGGCTCAAATCATTTACCGAAGCTTTGACAATTACTTTTAGTAATTGGGTAGCGGAGCGTTCTGTAAGCCTGTAAAGGTGATGCGTAAGCATTGCTGGAGGTATCAGAAGTGCGAATGCTGACATGAGTAACGATAAGAAATGTGAAAGACATTTCCGCCGAAATCCTAAGGTTTCCTGCGTAAAGCTAATCTGCGCAGGGTTAGTCGGCCCCTAAGGCGAGGGCGAAAGCCGTAGTCGATGGGAAGCAGGTTAATATTCCTGCACCAGCTGGTAGTGACGGATGAAGTAAATTGTGAGCTCTTACTGGATTGAACTTGCAGTGAATTTGTCCCTGGAAATAGCTCCAGCATTAGACCGTACCAAAACCGACACAGGTAGGAGGGTAGAGAATACCAAGGCGCTTGAGAGAACTATGTTGAAGGAACTCGGCAAATTACACTTGTAACTTCGGGATAAAAGTGACCTGCTATTGGGCAACCAGTAGGAGGTGGCACAGAAGAGGGGGTAGCGACTGTTTACTAAAAACATAGCACTATGCAAAGTCGAAAGACGACGTATATGGTGTGACGCCTGCCCGGTGCCGGAAGGTTAATAGGAGGGGTGCAAGCCCTGAATTGAAGCCCCGGTGAACGGCGGCCGTAACTATAACGGTCCTAAGGTAGCGAAATTCCTTGTCGGGTAAGTTCCGACCTGCACGAATGGCGTAACGATTTCCCCACTGTCTCCAACATAGACTCAGTGAAATTGAATTCTCGGTTAAGATGCCGAGTAACCGTGGTTAGACGGAAAGACCCCGTGCACCTTTACTGCAGCTTTGTATTGGTATTAGGGAACAGATGTGTAGCATAGGTGGGAGACTTTGAAGGAGTGGCGCTAGCCATTCTGGAGTCACTAGTGAAATACCACTCTTCTGTTCCTTGATGCCTAACCATACACCGTCATCCGGTGTTGGGACCATGCATGGTGGGCAGTTTGACTGGGGCGGTCGCCTCCCAAAGAGTAACGGAGGCGCGCGATGGTAGGCTCAGAACGCTTGGAAACCGTTCGTCGAGTGCAATGGCATAAGCCTGCCTGACTGCGAGACCCACAAGTCGAGCAGAGACGAAAGTCGGTCATAGTGATCCGGTGGCACTTCGTGGAAGGGCCATCGCTCAACGGATAAAAGGTACGCCGGGGATAACAGGCTGATCTCTCCCAAGAGTCCATATCGACGGGGAGGTTTGGCACCTCGATGTCGGCTCATCGCATCCTGGGGCTGAAGCAGGTCCCAAGGGTTTGGCTGTTCGCCAATTAAAGCGGTACGCGAGCTGGGTTTAGAACGTCGTGAGACAGTTCGGTCCCTATCTGCCATGGTTGTGGAAGCTTGAGAGGATCTGCCCTTAGTACGAGAGGACCGGGGTGGACGTACCTCTGGTGTACCTATTGTAGCGCCAGCTGCATCGTAGGGTAGCTATGTACGGAATGGATAACCGCTGAAAGCATCTAAGCGGGAAGCCAACC
>CABXST010000028.1 GCA_902514885.1 uncultured Alphaproteobacteria bacterium
TCAAGGATAAAAGTATCGATAAAATAACAAATAAAATAAACAGTTTAAAATGTGAGATTGAAATAAATGAACAATTAAAAATAAAAATTGTGTTAAAAAGTAATGTTTTTAATACTGATTCAGTAATCAAATCAAAAGAGGGGTCATTTGACACAAATAAAACCCTTTATAACTCTGAGGATTTAAATTCTTTTGTAAATTCAAAGAATTCTTTTGAAAACTTATCTATTTTTACATATTATCCGTACAAATTATTTCAAGAGGTTCTTTATGAGTGAAAATATTACATTCTCAGTATCCGGTTCTGAGACTTACTACCACAAAGATTGGCTTAAATCAAAAGGCTTTAAATGGGTAGCATCATCTAAAAAATGGGAAAAATTAAATATACTAGAAATCGAAGCTGACCAGCTATCAGAGTACTGCAGAGAGTTTGGACTTTATTATGAAAGGTCTGATAAGGGCATGCCTAAATTTAATTACGAAAGTTATCTATGGGATGGAAACATTCCTGATAAGTCAATTTGGTATGAAGAGAAGAGCCTTCCTAATTCAACAAATAAAGAAGATTAGTGTATTAAAACTGAAAATATTCCATAAAAAAAGAATATTAACGCAATCATTAAAGCAAAATAGTAAGGTATTTTTTTCTTATTCATAAATGAAGCCATTATTACCAAATACTTATGTACTAAACAATAAATATCTACAATCAATTATATCTCCGAGTACAGATATAATTGATTACAATTTTACCTCTGAACAAGTACATAAACTTAATCTTTTACAAATATTAAGACCTGATATTTATTTTAACAAAAATCTTTCTGAGGAAGAATTTTTTGACTTATCAAAGAAATACTACCAAAAACTAATTGACGAAGAAATAATTTACAAATCAGAAAAAGAATATTTTTTATATAGGATTGATTCAGAAAATCATTCTCAGACGGGTTTAATTTCTTTATTAAATATACAAGATTATATTAATAGAAATATTAAGCCTCACGAAAAGATTTTAGTGAGTAAAGGAAAAGAAAGAGCTGATCAATTATCTAAAGTTAAATTTCAATTAAGTCCTATTTATCTTTTTTATGACGATGAAAATATTGATCTAAACCTTGATATCCATCATGACAAAAAACCAATTATAAAGTTTAAATCAGGTAAATATACTCACTCTATATATAAAACTAACACTGATTTTAGTGGTATAAATTTTAAGGAACTTTTTGTTGCAGATGGTCATCATAGGATTGAAGGATTTGCACAATTAGATGTAGATAAAGATACTAAGTTTTTATCAATAGTTTTCCCAAAATCTAAGTGCTTAAACTTGTCTTATAATAGAAGTATTAAGTTTCCTAAAGATTATAAAAAAGATTCGTTTTTGACTGATTTAAAAAAATTTTTTCATGTTGAGGAGCTAAAGTATCACGAGAAGATAGAGCGTTTTTTTGTAATCTACTTCGATGGTAAATTTTTTAAAATCGATTTGAAAGATGACTATTCTACAAATGGTGCAGATTGCATTGATTTTGGAGAATTTGTCTTAAAAGAAATATTAAATATTCATGATGAGACTAATGATGAAAGGGTAGAATTCGTCCCACCCACTCTAGGGACTGATTATTTGATTAATCAAGTTGATACAGGTATAACAGATCTATCAACATTGATGAGACCAGTTAGTATGGATTTAGTTATAGATTATTCAAAAAATTTGAAATTTATGCCACCCAAAGCTACTTGGTTTGAGCCAAAGCCACTAGATGGGCTATTTTTTTATAAAATTATTGAATAAATCTTAAAAACTGAGGAGTAATACAAACAATGCAAAAACCCACTATTAAACCAAATCATCCATTTTTTTCATCAGGACCTTGCTCTAAAAGACCTGGTTGGAAATTAGATGCATTAAGTGATGCGGTATTAGGAAGATCTCATAGAGCGAAAAGTGGTAAAGCAAAATTAAACGAAGTTATAGTTAAATCAAAAGAGGTACTGGAATTACCTGATGATTATTTAGTAGGTATAGTACCAGCATCAGATACAGGGGCTATAGAAATGGCTATGTGGAGTCTTTTAGGATTAAAAGGTGTCGAGGTTTGTGGTTGGGAAACCTTTGGATTGACTTGGGTAAAAGATATTACAAAACAGTTAAAACTAGAAAATGTCACTGTTCACAAAACTGATAACTATGGGGAGCTTCCAGATTTAACTAAAGTAAATTTCAATAATGATGTTGTTTTTACTTGGAATGGCACAACCTCAGGTGTTTGTATACCTAATGCCGACTGGATCCCTGACGAGAGAGAAGGTCTATCCATTTGTGATGCAACATCTGCTGTATTTGCTATGGACATGGATTTTAAAAAATTAGATGTTGTTACTTGGTCTTGGCAAAAAGTTTTAGGTGGAGAGGCTGCACATGGAATGATTGCTTTATCTCCAAAAGCTGTTGAAAGATTAGAGACTTATGAACCTTCCTGGCCAATGCCAAAAATTTTTCAATTAGCTAAAAATAAAAAATTTGCTAAAGATATCTTTGAGGGAGCTACAATTAATACACCATCTTTACTTGCTGCTGAGGATGCTTTAGATGCTTTGAATTGGTGTATTGAAATAGGTGGTCAAAAAGAACTGATATCACGATCAAAAAAAAATCTTCAAGTCATAAGAGATTGGATTGAGCAAAGGGATTGGGTAGAGTTTTTGGCTGTAGATCCAAATACCTATTCTTCAACTAGTATATGCTTTAAGTTTACACATCCTGATTTTGTAGCTTTAGACAGTGACAATCAAAAAAAATTAGTCAAAGAGGTTTGTTCTACATTAGAGAAAGAAGATGCTGGTTATGATATTAATGCTTATAAAGATGCACCAGCAGGTATAAGGATTTGGGGAGGCGCAACCGTAGAAGCCTCTGATATTGAAAAAGTTTTACCATGGATTGAGTGGTCTTTTTTTGAAACAATGGAAAGGTATAAATAATGAAGATTTTAATTTCAGATAAAATGAGTAATAAAGTTGAAGACGTTCTTAAATCTAAACAAATTAATTTTGATATAAAGACTGGAATGTCTCCAGAGGAACTCAAAGAAGTAATTGATCAATATGATGGTATTTTAATAAGATCTGCCACTAAACTAACGTCTGATATACTTGCTGACTGCAAAAACCTTAAAGTTATAGGAAGAGCAGGGGTAGGTGTTGATAATGTTGATCTCGATCAAGCTACTAAAAATAAAATTTTAGTAATGAACACTCCCTTAGGAAATCTTGAGGCAACTGCAGAGTTAAGTGTGGGGCTAATGTTTTCACTTATGAGAAATATACATTTAGCTAATGACTCGACTCATCAAGGAAAGTGGGAAAAACCTAAGTTTATTGGGACTGAATTAAAAGGAAAAACACTTGGAATAGTTGGTTATGGTAATATTGGCCAAAGAGTTGCTGAAATTTGCTCAACAATTGGTATGAACATTATTACTAATTCTAAATCAGCTAGTGATGAAGATCTATCTATATTTAAAGCAAAAAAAGTTTCAACTGAGCAGTTAATAAAAGAAGCTGATATAGTTTCTATTCATACAAAATTAAGTGATGAAACTAAATATATGTTTAATAAAGAAACACTTTCTACCATGAAACCGACATCCGTTATAATTAACTGTGCAAGAGGCGGTTTAATAAACGAAGCTGATCTAAAAGATGCTCTAAATAATGAGGTTATAGCAGGCGCAGCAATCGACGTTTATGAAAATGAACCTGCAACAGATAATGTTATGTTTGGAGCTAAAAATTTACTTTTAACACCACATTTAGGTGCCTCTTCAAAAGAGGCGCAATCTAATGTTGCCATTGACGTAGCAAACCAAGTTGCTGATTTCTTAAAAGATAATAAAATAGTTAATAACGTTAACTCTTTTTAAATTTTTTTAAATATTCATATATTGAAATTTTTGTGAGAACGTTTTGAATTGATTTACTTTCATTAATTTTTTTTAATTGAGAAAGTGTTAGTTTAAAAATTTTTATTTCTTCATTTTCATTTTTATTGTAGAGTGATTTAAATTTAATTTTTTCTACCTCGGCATAGTAAACATGAACAATTTCATCAGAGTAACCTGGCACTGGGCAGTATGTAGTTAGTTTGACTATTTTTTTTGTTTTAACTCCAATCTCTTCTTTAATTTCTCTTTTCAAGGCTGTTGTTAAACTTTCACCCTTATCAACCAAACCACCAACAATTTCATATTTTAAATTTTTACCTCTTACAAAGTAAAATGGCCTAAATTGTTTTATCAAATAAAATTTTTTTTCCTCTGGGCTAAAACATAATGCAAATACAACATCACCAATATTCAAAATTTCTCTATTAATTTTATAGGGTTTAACTTTTTTGTTATAGCTCTTGATTAAAAACTGATATTTCCAAAAGCTAAAAAAACTTTTTGATAAAAGCGTTTTTTTTATTTTACTTACTTTTTGCATGTAATTTAACTGTTTGACTATTTATAAGACAAAAGTATATATATTCAATACTCGGGGAGTAGCTCAGTCTGGTAGAGTGTCTGCTTTGGGAGCAGAAAGTCGCAGGTTCGAATCCTGTCTCCCCGACCATGAAAAAAATGATGAAAAAAGCTACAATCAAAAGACCTTCAAAAACAAATATGCAATCGGGTCTAAAAAAAACCAAATTATGGATTATTGAATTTGAATTTGACCCTAGTCTTCAAAAAGACGTTTTAATGGGATGGAATAGTTCCAAAAACACAACCAAACAACTAAAACTCAACTTTGATAATCTTGATGATGCTATCTTATGGTGTCAAAAGAACTCATATGAATACAAGGTTGTAGATCAAACTTATAAACATGTAAAACCAAAGAGTTATGCGAGTAATTTCTCAAATAATAGAAAAACCTCCTGGACCCATTAACAATTAAATATTCATTTTTCAAAATATAATACTATTATCACTTCATAATTATTAATTAATAAGGGGGAAAGAAATGATTAAGTTCATTACAACTCTGCTTGCTTTATTTATGTTTAGCACGTCATACGCTAAAGAAGTTAAAGTTGGCATTATTTTAGGTTTTACAGGACCTATTGAATCATTAACGCCAGGTATGGCTGCAGGCGCTGAGTTGGCTTTTAACGAAGCTTCAGACTCTGGTGCACTTCTAGGTGGTTCTACAGTTAGCTCAATTAGAGCTGACTCAACATGTATCGACTCAGCAGCAGCAGCATCTGCAGCTGAATTTTTAATATCTCAAGGCGTTACAGCTATTATGGGAGCAGACTGTTCTGGTGTTACAGGTGCAGTTCTTTCTAACGTAGCTGTTCCTAATGGTGTACCAATGATTTCACCATCTGCAACTTCACCTGCTTTAACTACTGCAGAGGATAACGGTCTGTTTTTTAGAACAGCTCCTTCTGATGCTAGAGGTGGAGAAGTATTAGCAGACATCACTAACGACAGAGGCATTACAAGTGTTGCAATTACATATGTTAATACTGACTATGGTGTCGGTTTAGCTGATGTATACGAAGCTGCCGCTAATTCTAGAGGTATCGAAGTTACAGCAAAAACTGCCCACGAAGGTGATAAAGCTGACTATAGTGCTGAAGTAGGTGTTCTTTCATCTGCTGGTGGTGATGCGTTAGTTGTTATTGGTTATTTAGATCAAGGTGGAAACCAAATTATACAGGGTTCACTTGATAGTGGTGCTTTTGATACATTTGTGCTTTCTGATGGAATGATTGGTGCTTCATTAACAGATACTTTTGGTTCTGATCTTGATGGATCTTTTGGTTCTATGCCTGGTTCATTAGGCGCTGGTGCTATGAAGTTTAAAGCATATGCCGAAGCTAACGGTGTTGACCCTTCTGTTTATGTTGGAGAGTCATACGATGCTGCAGCATTAATAATGCTAGCAATGTGTAAAGGTGGATCTGATGACAGTGCAACTGTAGCTGCAAATATTATGAGTGTAGCTAACGGTCCTGGTACAAAGATTTATGCTGGTGAACTAGCTAAAGGTCTTGAACTAGCATGTTCTGGTTTTGCAATTGATTATGACGGAGCAACAGATGTTAACTTCACTGAAGTTGGAGAAGCATTTGGAGCTTTCCTTGAGAAAGGAATTGAAGGCGGTCAATTCACAGACGTAGCTCAAAGATAAACATTAAAATTTAGCCCCATCTTATAGGTGGGGCTAAATAATTTTCTTTAATTTTTTATAACCTTTTCCGGTAGTAATCCTTTAGGTCTATATCTCATAACTAATAGTAGACCCAAACCCATCATTAAATATCGAAAGTATGGAACACTATTTTGAAGATGATCTTTGATGTAACTAGTTTCATCTAAATGGCCAGTGAATAAATTAATTACAACCATTGCAAATGGAGCTGATTGTATCCAAATAAACCAGACTACAAACCCTCCTAGTACTGCTCCATAATTATTCCCTGTACCACCTAAGAGGACCATCACCCATATTAAAAAAGTATATCTTAGTGGTTGATAGCTTGATGGAGTAAAAAGACCGTCATAAGTAACGAGCATTGCACCTGCAAATCCAATAATAGCTGAACCTAACATAAAAATAAATAAATGCTGTTTAACAACATTTTTACCCATAGCCCTAGCTGCTTCTTCATTATCTCTTATAGCTCTCATCATCCTACCCCAGGGAGAATTTAAAGCCTTTTCTGAGAAATATAGAATTACAAATACAACGACTAAAAAAATCAAACTAAAACAAAGTTTCACAAAAACGCCTGAAGAGGAGATTACTAATTGATTAAGTAAAGAAATTTTTACTTCAGGGTCTAAAACATTGGATAATTTTGAGGAGTTAAAAAACTGAACTAAATTAATAAACCATTCTGACTCTTGTAAATTCACTTCATAAGGAACGGGTCTCTTTAGACCAATAACATTCTTAACACCTCTTGATAGCCACTCTTCATGTTTTACAATCGTAATTATAATTCCTGACACCAATAGAGTAGAGATGGCTAAATAGTCTGATCTTAATCCCAAACATACTTTGCCTACAACAAAAGCCACTAAGGCAGATAAAATTGCTCCTACAAACCAAGAGAAAATAATTGGTAAATTCGCACCCCCAAGGAAACCAGAAGTAGCAGCATTTATAGACTCAATTTTATTAATTGATGGTCCTGCTATGAATTTAAGTAAAGGGATAGATAAAATTATAATTAAGAACACAAAATAGTTTTTATATTTATGTTTCGATAATTTTTTATTAATTATAAATACGCTAATTACAACTGCTGCTAAAAATAGTCCTGATATTAAAATACCTATACCTCCAACACTCCAAGCTTCATGCACAGGTGGTACAGAAACTAAAATAGTAGCAAGCCCTCCTATGGCTAAAAAACCCATTACACCAAAGTTTATTAACCCCGCAAATCCCCATTGTATATTTACCCCCATTGCCATAACCGCAGAGATCAAACAAAGATTTAACATTGATAGAGCGATGCCCCAGGACTGAAACAGGCCAACTAAAACTGTTAATATAGTCATCACAGAAAAACAAATTCTAAAGTCTATATTTTTGATCATATGACTTTCCCTTTAAAAATACCATTTGGCCTAAATATGAGAACAACTATCAATATTGCAAAAGAGATAGCAAATTTATAATCAGTAGAGATAAATTGTATAAGCGTACTCGGCTCTAAACTTTCTGGCATAATATATTTAAAGAATTTTTTATATGCATAGGTAAGACCTATTTCAGAGAATGCTATTAAAAAGCCCCCATAGAATGCCCCTAAAGGATTACCTATCCCTCCAACTATTGTTGCTGCAAAGATAGGAAGAAGATTATTGAAATAGGTAAAGGGCTTAAAGCTCTTGTCTAATCCATATAATGTTCCTGCAACAGTCGCTAAAATAGAAACTATTACCCATGTTATTAAAACTATTTTTTTTGGGTCAATGCCTGAGAGTAGTGCTAGGTCTTCATTATTTGAATATGCTCTCATTGATTTTCCAGTCTTTGTTTTATTTAAAAAATAAAACAGTATTGAGCAGGTGATTATAGTTGTTACCAATGTAATTACTTGTGTAGACTTTATTGCTAGACCTTCATTTAAACCTGTTAATTGTTTAAATTCTCTCGCTTTCATTATGAATTTATGTCCATCCATAAAATTTATATCATTTGGCCCAATGATAATTCTCACCACTGCATTTAAAACAAACATAATACCAAGGCTCACAACTATAAAAGTTACAGGATTACTTTTTTTATTTCTGTAATATTCAAAAACTGTCTTGTCAAAGAATAAGCTCACAGCAATTGTTAATAAGATTCCAATGGGTAAAGCCAGAAGAGCCGTTGGAAGCAATCCAAATGAAATTCCCTTTGACTGTAAATACCATGTCATAAGAATCACAACCATAGTTCCAAAAGCCATTAAGTCTCCATAGGCAAAGTTAGCAAATCTCAACACTCCATAAATCAAAGTTACCCCAATAGCACCAAGCGCCAATTGAGAGCCATAAGTGATACCAGGTACGATAATAAAGTTAGTTAGAAGTATGATAGAGTTTAAAAAATCCATTTATCCACCCAAAAAAGCTTTTCTGATATCTTTATCATTTAGTAGGTAGTCACCTTTACCTTCGTATGCATTCTTTCCTGTCACCAATATATAACCCCGGTCAGATACTTCTAAAGCCTGGCGTGCATTTTGCTCAACCATCAGGATAGCAATATTTTGTTTTTTAATATTTAAGATGTGTTGAAATAATTCAGTCATAATAACAGGTGAGACACCTGCTGTGGGCTCATCGAGCATTAAAACATCAGGATTAGTCATTAATGCCCTTGCTATTGCCACTTGTTGCCTTTGCCCGCCAGATAACTCACCAGCAAACTGATCCTTCTTTTCTTTAATTATAGGGAATAGATCATACATTTCCTCTATTCTAGAAGGTAGATTATCGTCATTGATAAATGCTCCCATCTCTAAATTTTCTTTTACTGTTAACTCTGTAAATATATTTTTAATTTGAGGTACGAACGATAAGCCTAGTTTTATTCGGTCTTGTGTTTTAAGGCTTGTAATATCTTTACCATCTAGCATTACATTACCATCTTTTAAGTCTAATATACCAAGCATGGCTCTCATTGCCGTTGATTTTCCAGCACCATTGGGGCCCAGAATAGACACAATCTCTCCACGATCTACATTGAAAGAGCAATCTTCAATAATGTTAACTCCACCGTACCCTCCA
This sequence comes from uncultured Alphaproteobacteria bacterium, assembly GCA_902514885.1. GTDB lineage: Bacteria > Pseudomonadota > Alphaproteobacteria > HIMB59 > HIMB59 > HIMB59. The sequence goes on from CABXST010000028.1 coordinate 9,297, forward strand.
GTTAACTTTGTCGCTGAAAAAAACATTACTTTTTTAATCCCTTACCCAAATAGGACTCAATCACCTGTTCATTTGACTTAACTTCTTCAGCAGAACCTTTAAAGAGGACCGATCCCTCTGCTAAAACAATAACTGGGTCACATAACTCACTTATAAAATTAAAGTCATGCTCAATCATACAAAATGTGTAACCTTTATCCTGATTAAGTTTTAAAATAGACTCACTGATATCTTTTAAAAGAGTTTTATTAACACCTGCTCCAACTTCATCTAAGAAAACTATTTTTGCATCAACCATCATAGTTCTCGCCAACTCTAATAATTTCTTTTGTCCTCCAGAGAGATTTCCTGCTCTTTCATTTTTTAAGTGTTCTATCTTAAGAAATTTTAGAACATCCATAGCCTTATCTCTTATAATTTCATCCTCTTTTTTTATTTGTTGATTATTCATCAGAGAATAGAGAAGTTTTTCACCCTTTTGATTACCTGGAACTACCATTAAATTTTCAATAACTGTCATATTTGAAAATTCGTGTGCAATTTGAAATGTTCTTAATACACCTAAATGAAACAAGTTGTGTGACTCTTCATTTGTGATTTCAACACCATTATAGAAAACTTTACCTGTATCTGGTTTAAGATTACCAGTTATGACGTTAAATAATGTCGTTTTGCCTGAGCCATTAGGCCCTATAATACCAGTAATAGCTTTATCTTTTATTTCTATGGAGCAGTCATTAAGCGCTACTAAACCACCAAAAGTTTTTACTAAATTTTCGACTTTTATTAATGTGTTGTTCATTTAAAAATTAATGCATATTAAAGTAGAAAATATAAAGTTGAAGTGGTAAATATTCCAATAAATGCGCTCTTAGCTCAGCTGGATAGAGCATCTGCCTTCTAAGCAGAGGGTCGCAGGTTCGAATCCTGCAGAGCGCGCCAATATAACATCATGTCTGATATTAAAAAAAAGTTAGACTTCTTATCAAAATCCCACAAAGAGCTTACTGGATCTGATCTATCTAATAAAATAGCTAAATC
>CABXST010000029.1 GCA_902514885.1 uncultured Alphaproteobacteria bacterium
ATGGAAACTCCCATTATATAAACGATAAAAATAGTATTTCTTATCTTCATAGTCTTCGTTCAATATGTGATGCTGTGGTAGTAGGGGTTAACACTATCAGAAAAGATGATCCTTTATTAACTACAAGAGCTATAAAGGGGTCAAACCCTCAACGGATAATTATTGATCCCTCTTTAAAATTAACTAATAAATATCAAGTATTTAAAGATGGTATGCCTAATATTATTTTTACTCATTCTAAAATAAATAAAAAATTTAATAACACTCAAATATACAAATTACCTGAAAGAAATTTTACTAATCTTATTCATCAAAATATTAATAGATTAGGATATAAATTAGTATTAGTTGAAGGTGGTTCTAAAACTATATCTAAGTTTCTAGAAAATAAATTATTAAATATTATGCAATTTATTATTGCACCAACTATTATCGGCTCTGGAATTAATTCTATAAATATTGAGCCTATAAGTAATTTAAAAAATGTTATAAGAACTAAAAACAATATTTATAAGTTTGGAAAGGAGATTATTGTAAGTTTAGAGTTTTAAAGCTAAAAAATCCCTATTTCTTAATAATAATTTAGATTTATTAAGTCTGATATTTTCCTTTCTAAATTTTATCCATGGATCTAGGGAAATTTTATTTTTTTTAATAACGTTTTCACAAAAGTTTATAAACATGTCTTGAAAAATCTTATTTTTGGACACGTTCCAATTTGAATTAAGTACAAATGTTTTATGGGTTTTTGTAAAAACTTTATTTATTAATTTACTACAATTTTTGCCAACAGCTTTTTTTCCAATTCCTTTATCAGACTCCTGATCTTTATTAAATAGTTTTAGAACATATTCATCATCCTTATGTTTTGGATAAAATTTAAAATATCCATCATAATTGATTGAAAAATATATTACTTTAGTGTTTAAGTTCAGTTTCTTAAATTCATAAAACCACTCTTTAGGCATTATATCTAAATATGCTGATCCAGTGATAAGATCATAATTTTCAAATTTAAATTTTTTTATATTTTTAATTAAATCAAATTTTTTATAATTAATATTAATAATTTTATTTTTATTAGTTGTTATTTTTTTGAATTCCTTTATTGATTCAAAAGATATATCTATCATATCCCATTTTTGTTTAACTTTTATCTTAGGATACAAATATCTATAGTTTGATCCTGTACCACATCCTAAATCTGCTATAGACAGTATTTTATAATCTTTAAAATATTTGTTGATTTTTTTGATTATTTTTTTATTTCTTGAAATTGCATCAATCTTCTCTCTATAAAATAGCCAATCATTATTAAATTTATGCATTTTTAATTTCCTTTATGAATAAGTCTGCTGATTGTATAGGTGTTAGAAACTTTCTTTGATTTTTTTTGATTTTTTTTTGAATTTTATCATTATTAAAATTTCTTAATATTAATTTTGACAAACTTTTTTCTTTAAAATCATTTAGATATATAATTCCATCTTTTTTAAGTGTGTTCATTAAAGTTAAAGTTTTAAACGTGATTATCATTTTTTTTTGTTGTAGGGCATTTGCAAGGGACATCCCAAATCCTTCATATTTACTAACAGATATATAAAAATCACACTGTGAATATAACTGTGATAGAAGTTTTGTTGAAATATTGCTATAAAAATTTATTTTTTCTTCTAGCCCATAATTACTAATTATGTTTTGTAATTTGTTAAAATATTCGGACTCTCTGGTTGTATCTCCAACAATTTTTAATTTTACATTATCTATAAATCTTAATTCCTTAATGAGATATTGGTAATTTTTTCTCTCAATTATACTCCCAACTGATAGCAAATTTATGTTCTTACCTTTTGTCACTTTATAATTTTTCAATTTTTCAATTCCAGGCTCCACTATTTGAATTTTTTGTTTATTTATTTTAAATTTTTGAGCTATTAAATTTTTTGTCTCATTTGAAGTAACGATAATTTTGTTAGCTTTTGGATATAATTGCATTGCTTGCTTAACAAAATACTTACTTCTTTTACCTTTAAATTCTAAATAAAGAGGGTGATGTATTAATGCTATTATTTTGAATCTTTTAAGATTATCTATAATTTTATCAATAGTTTCAAATACTAGTCCGTCAAAAACTAAAACTGAGTTATCTGATAACTTATTTAAAATATTTTTTAGAGTACTGATATCATTTTTTTTTTGAAAAGGGTAATTTTCACTTAGTCGAATTGCTTTTAAATTAAAATCTAGTGTCTTAGCTCTTTGTAAAATATTTTTTTCATATATGTATCCTCCTGTTTTAGTATTAATGTTTCCAGGATAGAAAAAATAGTAATTTTTATTTAATTTCGTTGATTTTTTTTTCATAAGAAGCCCAAGCTACATTTGACTCGGTTAGAATAATTTTAATTTTATGTAACCTGTTATAATCTTCTGAGTATTCTTTTTGTAATTTTGAACTTATTTTGTCAAATATATCTTTAGCGAGGAATTCAGTAGATGTTATTGTGTTTTTAAATTCTTCAATTTCATCTAAATTTTTATAACTATAAAATTTAAGTACATCAGATAGTATCTCTGTTACAACTCCTAAATCCATAATAATATTATATTTATTAACTTCTTTTGCATAAAACTCTGCATCAACTATGTAGGTTGCACCATGCATATTTTGGGCGGGACCAAAGACTTCTCCAGGTAGTGAATGTGCTATTAAAATATTGTTTCGTACTGTTATTGAATACATATCAATACTTTATAGCATGCATTACGCTGTCTGGATTATTTATTATTGAAATATAATTTTTCTCTAATTCGTTAAAGTCACTCTCTGTATTGACAAGTTTTAGAAGTTTGTTGTTAGACAACGCATTGATTGCCATGTTCAATCTACTTTTATAATTAAATTTTCTTGACATATATATTGGTATATTCGAAACCTGAGAGCCAATTATTTTTAGTCTTTTGGAGTGAAAATTCCCTCCTAATTTGATCTGTCCTTTTTTATTACCATACCAACTTGCTTCAATAAATTTTCCTTCTAATGTTAATTTATCAAGAGATTGATTTAATACTTCATAATCAGCTGTCGTGTTAATTATTACATCAGCTTCTTTGATTTTTTTAAAATTAGTGAATTTTAATCCTAATATTTTTGAAAATTTCTTCTTTTTGATGTTATTATCAGTGATATATACATTTTTAAATTTTTGTAGTTTATAATAGTAAGCAGTCAAAATACCCACTGTTCCCATTCCTATAATTACTATTTTATTATTCTTATGTGCTTGCGCATCCCAAAAGATATTAATTGCTGTTTCCATATTTGCTGTAAGCAAATACTTTTTTAAATTATTATTACTTTTCAAGATATGCACATCATTTATATCCGCCTCAAATAAGGACTGATGAGGAAAAAGACAAAAAGTTTTTTTATTTAAATATTTTTTTGGACCATTGATGATTTCACCTACATTTATATATCCATATTTAATCGGATACGAAAATGTTCCTTCTTGAAAAGGAGACTTCATAATTTTAAATTGATCTTTACTAATTTTACCTGAGGCAACTAATTTCTCCGTTCCTTTACTGATACCTGAATAGTGTGTCTTGATCAGAACAGTTTTAGAATTTACTTTAAAATTTAAAGATTTTTTCTTGATAATTGGTTTATTTTTATTTTCAAGCCATAGAGAATAAGTTTCCATAATAATTATATAAATGTTAAATATCAGTTATGCTATCAAAGTTTTGGATTGATTTAACATCAGATGACATAAAAAAATTAGGCAAAAATAAAGTGCTTATTATGCCATTTTCATCTGTTGAGCAACATGGTGATCATCTACCATCAGGCACAGATAAATTGATTTTAGATGGAATTTTAAATACTTTTATTAAAAACAATCCAAAATTAAATAACTTTTTAGTTTTACCAAATATCTCAATAGGATCAGCAAGTGAACATAATAGCTTTGATGGTACTATCTCAACAAGCTCTACAAGTTATATTGATTACATTATCAGTGCAGTAGAGGAGTTATGTATTCGTAAATATAAAAAATTTATCTTCTTAAATAGTCATGGAGGCCAAATTAGTCATTTAGATATAGCTGCTAAAGAAATTAAAAGTGCATTCAAAAATGTCGATATAGTTAAGGTACACTATTTTTTGTTTAAAGGTTTTGAAAAAATTATTCCTAAAGAAGAATTACTTTATGGTTATCATGGAGGTGAATTTGAAACCTCAATAATGCTTCACCTTTATCCGGAATTAGTAAAATTAAATAAAATAAAAAGAAACAAACTCTCATCTGACTTTAATTCAAAAAAAATAATTTCTTATGAAAAAACAATAAAAAGAGCATGGAATACAAAAGATCTGTCCAAAACAGGTATAATAGGCAATCCTACAAAATCCTCTGAAGATAAAGGAAAGAAAATTTTAGATCTTACATCAAGAACCTTAAAAAAAATAATTAATGAAATGAAATAGCTAAGATTTACCTCTGGATAGAGTTGAATGATGCGAAGATATGCCTATGTTCACAAAATACTTTTTATTTGTGTTAAGTATCTAACTACATTTATAATTATAATATGAAAATAGCAAATAGAGGCAATTGGATATCTATTCCAAAAAATTTAGATAAATTTTGGCGAGAAATAGATATTAGACTAATAAATGAGCAACACTACCTTGATCAAGTTTACACAAAAGAAATTAAGCATAATAATACATTATTTTTTTCAGAGTCAGATGTATTCCATATTGATTATACATTAAGTGGCTCACATGTTGATTTATGCATAGATAATTTAATTAAACTTCTCTATTTAAATCAAAAACTCTCTAAATCTTTAAAAATAAAAATTAGTGATGCTTTAAAGGGAATATTGGCAAATGCACTTTTATCTTATCATAAATTTGGTGGCTCTGGTTTTATCAGAATAAAAAGTGGTAATGATGAATATAATAAAAACAGATATAACCCTTTGATGACCAAAAAAAACACTTTAGATGTCCTAGACAAATTAACTAAGGTTGGACTGATTGAAAATTACTCTGATAAGTTTTTGGAAAGGAGATTTAAGAATAAGATAAAAAAATCCACCTTAAGATACAGATTTAAATGGGAAATATTTACAAAATTTATTGAGTATGAAATAGGGTACAAAGATTTATATCGAATAAGTGATTTTGTTATGCTTAAAGGCCCTAAAACTGAGTCTTCAATAAAAGTAACTTTAAAAAATTATAAAGATACAGATAAAACTAAAAAGATGAGAAAAGATTTAGAGAAATATAATGACCTTTTACGAAGAAATCATATGAATATTAGCGGAAATTTAATTGATCAAGAAGGTAAGGACTTTCAGTTTCAAAATTATGGTAAAAGATTTTATTATCGTGTATTTACTAAAAATAATTTTAATTGTGGAGGTAGATTTTATGGTCATTGGGTATTAGAAATACCAGCCTTAGCTAGACAGTTTCTTAACATGAATGGAAGACCAACTAGGCAAATAGATTATTCAGCTTGTTTACTGCATATAATGTATTCGACACTTAATATTTTTCAACACACTGGTAAGGATTTATATGCAATGGTTGATGAAGATAGGTCATGGGTAAAGGCGTTTTGTATTATAGCACCTAACACAATTAAATTAAGAGATGCATGTGAGCAGACAGTTCAAGAATTAGGACTTAAATGGAATAAAAAGAATGAAAAAAGAGTATACAAACTTGCCAATTTGATTTCAAAAGCTCATGGTGAAATATATAATGCTTATTTTTTTAAGGGCAATGATAATGGACAAAAATTAATAAATCATGAATCTAATATAGCTAATGAGGTAATCATGCACTTTGTGAATAAAGAAATATTAATTCTTTCTGTAAATGACGGTTTTATAATTGAGAATAGATATAAAAGAGAATTAGTTGAAATTATGGAAGATAAGTGGGTTAAACATTGGAAAGCTAGAGGATTAAATTCCTCTAAACCATTGATTAGAGAAACCAAACATTTAACTGCTTATAATAGTCCAATCGAAGATATTTTTGATAAGTATGTTCCTTTGTAAAGATTTGTTGGAGGCCCACCCCGGAATCGAACCGAGCTACAAGGATTTGCAGTCCTCTGCATAACCAATCTGCCAGCGGGCCATAAAGTCTAACATAACACTTTTATTGATATTTGTAATCGGGATTAGTGCCAGACGTATATTCTATACCATCTATTATTACTTTTGGCCAAGTCCCAATATCAATTAATTTAGGTCTTGAATTAAGATATTCAGAAATACCTTTAATTTTTTCAAAATCACTCATGAACCTTTTTAAATTTGTATAATTATCTAATATATTTTGATCAAGTATTAAAGCTAAGGAAATATGATGATAAACATTATAGTCACAATAAAAAACTCTATCACCTAAAAAAAATTTTCCCTCATATTTATCAAGTAATTTTTCAAAATTATTAAAAGCTTTAGGTAAAATTTTTTCAATTAAAACTTTTTTATTCTTTAAATGCATATCTCCAACCCATACATTTATTGTTGGATTAAGTGGTAAAAATAGATCATGAGCTGACTCAAAGATTGAGTCTGCATAAGCTACCATTTCATCATTGTCTGGTAAATTATCTGTAATTTTAGCGATATATCTTGAAATGGTGTTGCTTTGCCATATTTCTATTTTTTCATTTATTACAAGCAACGGTAAACGATGAAAAATTACATCTTTTTTAATTTCAGACCAAGGTTTTTTAAAATAATTCCATGCCATTTCATAAGAATATTCGATTTCTGCATTGTGTAACATCATTCTTGGTGCTTCACACAAGGCTCTTAAGTTGAAGTAAATTAACTGAAGTTTTCGCATATACTACTAAATTGTATTATATTACTTCTTTAAAAAATGCAAAATATATACATATTTTTAAAATCTTTTTTTACCAAATTATGAAAATAAATTCTTACATATTAGAGGCACAAAATTTTCTCAAAAATAACCCAGATATAAAATCATTTGATATTGTTATGCATGATTGTAATGGCATCGGTAGAGGAAAAATAATACGTCGAAACGAATTAATAAAAATTTATAAATCTGGAAGACAATTTCCTCTCTCTTTAATGGGTATGGATATAACAGGCGAGGACGTTCCAGAAACAGGATTAATATTTAATCAAGGAGATGGTGACATCAAAGCTTGGCCTATTCCCTCATCACTTAAACCTATATATAAATCCAAACCCACTAGGGGAGAATTATTTATGAATATGTATGATATCAAAGGGAATAAATTATCTACAGATCCTCGCAACCAATTAGAGAAAAAAATTGGAGAGTTTAAAAAAAAAGGAATTTCTTTTCGTGCAGCTTTTGAACTTGAATTTTTTTTAGTTTCAAATGAATTAGATGAATATGGAAAATTGAAGCCAGCAAAATCAATAATAGGAAAAAAATCATCTAAACGTAAAACTGATGTTTATTCAGTTGATAACCTTCACGGGATGTTACCTTTGTTTGATGATATATATGAAGCTGCATTATTAGCAAATATTGATGCTGAAACAATCATATCAGAATACGCTCCTGGTCAATATGAACTAACATTAAAACATCAAAATTCTATCCTTAAAGCTGCTGATGATATTTTAAGATTAAAAAGAATAATTAGAGCTCAGGCCAAATTACATGGTGTTACTGCCTGCTTTATGGCAAAGCCTATGGAGGATGTTTCAGGCTCTGGCATGCACTTTCATATTTCTCTTTATAATAAAAAAAATAAAAATCTTTTTGCTGAAAAAAATCAAAAAAAAATAAATAAATATTTATCTTTTGCTTTAGGTGGATTATCAAAAACTATGGGAGAGAGTATGTTAATTTTTGCACCTAATGCAAATAGTTGGAGAAGGTTTATAAAAGGCTCATATGCACCCATTAGTCCAAACTGGGGAATTGATAATAGGTCTGTAGCTTTCCGAATACCGAGCAGTGATGCTCAAAATACAAGAATCGAACATAGAGTTTCAGGTGTAGATGCAAATCCTTATTTAGTAGCTCTGATAGTTGTTTCAGCTATTGAAAAAGGATTTAAAAATAAAATTAATGTAGAAAAGCAAACAACTGGTAATTCTTATTTAAAAAAAACTTCCAGCAAAAATAAAATACCGACAGATTGGAATTCTTCGATTAATTTATCAAAAAAATCTTTATTTTTAAAAGAAACTTTAGGACCAGAACTGCACAAAGCCTTCATAGCCATAAAAGAAATGGAGTATAATAAAGTAGCTAGTACAGTTTCAGAACTAGATATAGATTTATATTTGGACTCTATTTAATTTATATTTTAAATAACTTTTCAGAATAATTTTTAATATCTTGATCCCAAAACACGTCTCTTTTAATTTTTTCAAAATCGGTATCAAAGACACTTGACATAGCAGACGCATAGATAGATCTTGAGTCAATAGTACTATTAAGATCTCTTCCTTCAAATAAATTACTTTTTTTCAAACCTGGCCAATCAGTAAATACTTGAGATCTATTCAATAATCCTCCCGCCATAAGGATAGCACCTCCGTAACCATGTTCTGTTCCATTCCCACCATTTTGTTCAATAGTTCTTCCAAATTCTGTTAAAGTTATTACAAGTGTGTTGTTAAAAGACTCTCCCATGTCCTGATAAAGATTTTTTACAATTAAATCGATATCTTGTAAGTTATCCGCATGCTCTCCATTTTCATTTCCCTGAGCTGTGTGCGTGTCAAATCCTTCTAGATCAAACACAGCAACTCTTGGACCTAGTGGATCTTTCAAAATTTTAGCAGCTCTTTTTGATAAGCTATCTAGAGAGTCATTTCCTCCTTGCATAGTTAATGGTCTATTTAAAATGACATCATATACATTACCTAAATCATCTTTTTTGACATCTCCATATGCTTCAGTAACTATTTTAATCAAATCTCTATTTGGTAATTGGAGATGTGTTGGAAAATAATTATTGTTATCAATAGCACCTCTTAACAAAAGTGGCATTGGTAAACTTAATGCTAAACTTGTTTCATATAGACCTGCTGATTTCATCCCTCTACCAAGCCATCCTGTTTTTTCGATATATGGTTTAAGGGCTCCTGTTTCCATCATATTTTGGCCATCAAAATGTGATCTTTTGGTATATGGGATATTTGTAGCATGAACCACTGAAGCTAAGTCCTTGTTCCACAAATCGTAAAATGTTTTTAATTTAGGATGAAGTGAAAAATCACTATTCAAATTTAATTTTTTATTAAGGACTAAATCAGATCTGTATTTTGATATCATTTGATCAGAAACAGGAACAGCTGTTAAACCGTCCATTCCTCCCCTTAGACTTATAACAACAATGTTTTTTTTAGGATTTTGAATTGACCCATATAGTGGAATATTAAAATTAGAAAAAAATATTGTAGCCAGACTACCTTTTAAAAAACTCCTTCTGGTGCAGTTCATGACCTCATTACCTCTGGACTATTAGCAAATAATACAAACTGATCAGAATAGCTTAACGAATTGCTTAATAGTTTTAATAATTTATCTGGTTTATCAAAATTATTTAAGACAACTCTCTCAAAAAACTCACTATCGTAGGTAATATTTGTATTAGCTATGCCAGTAAATCTTTTTGCAACTGCTAATCTACGAAT
>CABXST010000030.1 GCA_902514885.1 uncultured Alphaproteobacteria bacterium
TATAGGCTAATATCAAGCTCAGAGAAATTAATTTACCAGCTACCTTTAGAGAAATTATGACAAAAAATAATAATGATGTAGCCAGAAATAACCATTTATCTACATAACCAAGTAATTCATAAAAATTTATACTCCCATTAATTAGTATGGCAATAATCGTTATTCCAAAGATGTTAGCAATGTTTGAGCCCAAAATATTTCCAATTGCCAGATTATTTTGTTTTTTGACAATTGAAAGAATTGTAGCAATTACCTCAGGTAATGATGTCCCAAAAGCAACTATTGTTATCCCAATAGTTGTTTCAGCTACTCCAAATATACTAGTTAAGTTTTTCGAATATATAATGAAGTATTTAGAACTATAAAATAAAGCAATAAAGGCTAATAATATTTTTAAAAAAAATAATGTAAGTTGATAAATTTTTTAAATCAACTTTTGTAGAGACATCATCAATAGGTTTCCTTACTTCAAAAAAAAAAAATAAAAACACAGAGTATTCCAAAGAGAAAAAATCCAGATAGATATCCAAGATCAAAGTTAAAAATAATAAAAATAAAAAAAGTAATTGAAAAAATTAAGAAAAATAAAAAAGTACTTTTGTCATTTTCCTCAGTTACTAGCTTGCTAATAGGGTAAAGCATAATACCACCTACTAACAATATATTTGCTATGTTGCTACCTACAAGATTACCTGCAACTATTCCAACAGAATTTAATTTTAATGCTTGAAATGTTGCTGCAAACTCAGGGAGAGAGGTGCCAATAGCAATAATAAATATACCTACTAGGATAGGTCTGATTTTATATATTTGTGAAATAATTATTGAATTTTTTATAGCTAGATCACATGACCATATTAAAAACAATAAGACTTATTAATACTCCTATAAAACTTTCAATCAATTCATACCCATTTGATCTTTTTTTATTTTTCTAATTTCATCTCTAAACATTGCAGCTTTCTCAAAATCCAAATTTTCAGCTGCAGTTAACATTTTTTTCTCTAATTTTTGAACATGTTTCTCAAACTTATTTGGACTCAATTTTTCAATTTCAGATGTACCAACAGTATAGCTATCTTTCTCGTATATGCTTTCAATAATTTCACCAATATTTCTTTTTACAGATTGAGGCGTAATGCTATTTTTTTTATTAAATTCAATCTGTTTAGTTTTTCTATAATCTGTCTCTTCTAGAGCTGCTTTGATACTTTTAGTAATAATATCTGCGTATAATATTACTTTTCCATTAACATTTCTTGCCGCTCGACCTATGGTCTGAACTAAACTTGTTTTTGACCTTAAGTACCCTTCTTTATCAGCATCTAGGATAGCTACCAAACCACATTCGGGTATATCCAGACCCTCTCTTAGTAAATTTATACCAATTAAAATATCAATTTCTCCTATCCTCAAAGAGCGAATAAGTTTTATTCTATCAATTGTTTCAACATCAGAGTGCATATATTCAACTTTAAAATTATGTTCTTTTAAATAATTTGTTAAATCCTCAGCATTTTTTTTGGTAAGAGTTGTGATTAGCACTCTATTTTTATTACCTAGAGTATTTTGTATTTCACCCATCAAATCTTCCACTTGGTTGACAGTTGTTTTGATCACACACTCGGGGTCAATTAGGCCAGTTGGTCGAATAATTTGCTCAACGTATTTGTTTTCAACTTCATTCAATTCCCAAGGACCTGGTGTTGCGGATAAAAAAATAGTAGGAGGTCTCATCATATTCCACTCTTCAAATGTCAAAGGACGATTATCTAATGCAGACGGAAGTCTAAAACCATAATCAGAAAGAGTTTTTTTTCTTGATCTGTCACCTTTATACATACCAGTTATTTGAGGAACAGATACATGAGACTCATCAATAATCAGTAGGGCGTTTTCTGGGATAAACTCGTATAATGTAGGTGGTGCCTCTCCAGGTTGCCTACCACTTAAATATCTAGAATAATTTTCAATTCCAGAACAAGTTCCAGTAGCTTGAATCATTTCTAAATCAAAATTAGTTCTTTCTTTTAACCTTTGAAATTCTAGTAATTTTTTTTCTTTATCAAACTCCTCTAGTCTTATTTTTAAATCTTTCTTTATTTCTTTAATCGCATTCTCTAATCTTGGCTTGGGAGTTATATAATGACTATTTGCAAAAATTTTTACTTCTTCAAAGTTTTGAATAAATTCTCCTGTCAAGGGATCAAACTCTTTAATTTCCTCTACTTCGTCTCCAAAAAAACTTACTCTCCAAGCAATGTCTTCTAAGTGTGCAGGAAAAATATCAACACGATCCCCAGTTACACGAAACATACCCCTTCTAAAGTCAATATTATTTCTCTTATATTGTAACTCTACTAATTCTCTTAAAAACTCCATTAAATTAATGTTTTGACCTTTTTTTATTTCTAGGGTCATTTTCGAGTAAGAGTCTACAGACCCAATACCGTAAATACATGAAACGCTTGCTACAATAATTACATCTTCTCTTTCTACTAAAGATCTTGTAGCAGAGTGCCTAAATCGATCTATCTGTTCATTAATAGACGACTCCTTTTCTATAAAGGTATCCGATCGGGGAACATATGCTTCTGGTTGATAATAATCATAATAACTCACAAAATATTCAACAGCATTTTTAGGAAACAAAATTTTTAATTCTTCATAAAGCTGAGCAGCTAGGGTTTTATTCGGAGCCATAATTAATGTAGGCCTGTTATATTTTTCAATTACATTGGCAATTGTAAACGTTTTCCCAGAGCCAGTTACGCCAAGTAGTACTTGACTTTGTTTTCTCTTATCTAAACCTTCAATTAATTTTTTGATCGCCTGTGGCTGATCTCCCTTAGGTTTATTTTCACTTACTATTTTAAATGCCATGCTTGTAGAAATTTATAAATAAGTTTATAGATAACTAAATAAAAAAAAAAATGATTTCAAATAGAGTAAATAACATAAAACCCTCTTTAACAATAGCCACAAACATGAAGGCACAGGAGTTAAAAAGGGCAGGGAAAGATGTAATTGTTTTAGCAGCTGGAGAGCCTGACTTTGATACCCCAGATCATATAAAAAGCGCTGCTATTGAGGCAATTAATAATGGTTTTACAAAATATGTACCAGGTAAAGGTACCCCAGACTTACAGCTTGCAATTCAAAAAAAATTTCAAAGAGACAATAATTTAGATTATGAACTTGGTAATATTACAGTGGGAGTAGGGGGTAAACATATAATTTATAATGCTTTTTCTGCGACTATTAATAGTGGAGATGAAGTCATTATTCCTGCACCTTATTGGGTGAGTTACCCAGATATTGTTATTTTAAATGATGGAAAACCTGTGATAGTTGAATGTGGTGAGCAAAATGGTTTCAAAATTACACCTAAAGATTTAGAAAAGCATATTAATCCCAAAACAAAATGGTTAATGCTTAATAGCCCAAGCAACCCTACTGGATCTATGTACTCTAAAGAGGAATTAACAGCCTTAGGTGATGTTCTTAAGAAATATGAAAATATTTTTATTCTATCTGATGATATTTATGAAAAAATTGTATACGACGCTAATGAATTTAAAACAATAGCTGAGGTTTGTCCTTTTTTGAAAGAGAGAACTTTAACTATGAATGGATTATCTAAGTCTTATTGTATGACGGGTTGGAGAGTGGGTTATGCCGCAGGTCCAACAAATCTCATCAATGCTATGAACAAAGTGCAATCCCAAAACGTTTCCTCAACAGCATCTATTTCAATGGCTGCGTCTGTTGAGGCTCTTAATGGTGACCAAAGTTTTATCATGTCTAATAACGAGTCCTTTTTAAGGAGACGTAATTTAGTTGTTAAACATTTAAACGAAACTCCAGGTTTATCTTGTAGAACACCTGAGGGTGCTTTTTATGTTTTTGCTTCTTGTAAGGGAGTTTTAGGAAAGACAACGCAGTCAGGTAAGAAACTTTCCAAAGATGGCGACTTTATGGATTATCTTCTTGAAGAGGTAGGAGTTGCTGGAGTTCAGGGCTCAGCTTTTGGTTTAGAAGGTTTTTTTTAGAATTTCTTATGCTACCTCTGATTCAATATTAGAGGATGCTTGCCAGAGAATTAAAGAAGCTTGTGCTAAATTAAGTTAATTTACTCTCAGAAATTATTTTTGCTATTCTAAGAGTGTTAGTCGTTCCAACTTTTCCAAAAGGAACACCCGCCGTGATGATTATTTTATCTCCATGTTTTAATATTTTTCTTACTTTTGCTATTTTACAAGCGCGATCTACCATTTCTGAAGATGATGAAATCTCATCAACTACATCCATAAAAGTACCCCAAGTCAAAATATTTTGACGAGCTACTTTTATGTTAGTTGTCAATCCTATTAAAGTTACATCGGGTCTCATTCTAGCAACTCTTAAAACAGATCTTCCTGTTTGAGAGAAGGTAGCAATACAATTGCATTCAGCTATATTTGCCACTTCAAGTGCAGCTGTTGCAATAGCCTCAGTAGATGTCTTTACTACATTTAGATTGTAGTTTTGAATATTAGCTAAATATTTAGGATCACTCTCAACTCGCTTTATAATTTTATCCATCATTTCTACTGACTCTTTTGGATAATTACCTGCTGCTGACTCTGCAGACAACATGACAGCATCGACACCTTGGAATACCGCTGTTGCAACATCAGAGGCTTCAGCTCGCGTTGGTGTTGGTGAGTCAATCATACTTTCTAGCATTTGAGTTGCAACAATACATGGCTTTCCAAATTTTCTACAAGCCGCAACCATTGTTCTTTGGTGAATAGGTACATCTTCAGGATTTGTTTCCACACCTAAGTCTCCTCTAGCTACCATTATTCCATCACAATTCTCAGTTATTGACTCGATTTCCTCCATGGCAGATGGTTTTTCTACTTTAACCATAACTTTAAATTTTGCAGGAATAAGTTTTTTTGCTGTAACTAAGTCTTTAGTAGTCTGAATAAATGAAAGAGCTATCCAATCAACATCAAGCTTGATTGCAAGCTCAAGATCTTTTTTATCTTTTGGTGTAATAATTTTTAAATCAAGTTTTGTATCTGGTATATTTAAACCTTTATTATTTGAAATTTCGCCACCGTCGGTAACAACACATTTTATTGTAGATGAAGATTTTGATTTTACTTTTAATCTTACTTTACCGTCATTAACTAAAAGTCTTTGCCCAATAGCAATAGATTTAAAAATTTCTTTATGCGGTAAGTAAACACGAGAACTATCACCATCTTTTTTATTTTGATCAAATGTGAATATTTGGTTTTTCTTTAATTGTTCTTTAACATTTAAAAACCTACCAACTCTAAATTTAGGACCCTGAAGATCTCCTAATATACAAATATAGCGGTCATGTTTTTTTTCTAAATCACGAATGATTTTAACTTTTTTTTTGTGATCCTCATGATCGCCATGACTAAAATTTAGACGAAATACATCTGCGCCTGATAAAAATAATTCCTCGATTGCTTTTTCAGTTTCACAAGCAGGTCCTAAAGTAGCAACAATTTTAGCTTTTCGATTTCTTAATTTCATTTGATTTGTTTAGAAATTAACAAATAACATGATATTAGTAAATTACCATGAGTAAAATATCTAAAGAGCAAGAATACAAAATTAAAGCCAATGTGCTTGATCATTTGATTAACCATTTAAGAGAGAGAACCGATGTACAAAACATAGACTTAATGAATCTAAGTGGATTTTGCAGAAACTGTCTATCAAAATGGTACGTAAAATATGCAAAAGAGGAAGACTATGATCTAGACTATGAAGAATCAAGAAAGATTATTTATGGAATGTCTTATTCTGAATGGAAAGATAAATATCAATTAGAGGCAACAAAAGAACAAAAAGAACAATTCAATAAAAAATAAACAATAAATTAAATGGCTGACAAATTACCAAATTGGAACCTAGAAGATTTTTACTCTTCTATTGATGATGAGCAAATAGAAGTTGATTTAGAAGAATTTAAAAAATTTTCAATATCCTTTAACGATAAATATAAAGGAAAACTAATTGCTCAAAGTCAAAAACTTGAGACTATTATAAAAGAGTACGAGGATGGAAATGAACTTGGAGACAAGCTCGGAAACTATGCTTTTTTAATTTATGCAACAAATATGAACGATCAAGATACCGTTCAATTTTACCAAGGCATTAATGAAAAACTCACTGAAATATCATCTAATCTAATATTTTTTACCAATGAATTAAATGCATCAGATGACTTAGAATTTGAAAAATTTTTATCAGGTGCAGGTAAATATAAAAATTGGTTAACAAACATTCGCCGATACAAACATCATCAACTTGATGAAAAAAGTGAGATGATTTTCTTAGATAAAAATTTAACCTCTAATTCTTCATGGGTCAGATTTTTTGAAGAACAAATAAACGATTTAAAATTTAAAATTGATGATAAAGATCTAAATAGCTCTGAGGCTTTAAACTTATTATCTGATCATAATGCAACGACTAGAGAAAAAGCTGCTAAGAGCATTGAAAAAGTTTTCAAATCAAACGTCAAAACTTTCTCTTTTATAACCAATACTCTAGCAAAAGATAAAATTATCAATGATAAGTGGAGAAAATATAACTCTCCAATTGACTCTAGAAATTTAGCAAATAATGTCGAAAATGAGGTTGTTGAAGCATTGACGCAAAGTGTTACCTCAAATTATAAGAATATTTCACATAGATATTATAAAATTAAGGCAAAACTTTTTAATCGAGAGAAATTAAATTATTGGGATAGAAACGCTCCATATCCTGACTCACCAAATAAAAAGATTAATTGGTTAGAGGCCAAAGATATCGTCCTGCGTTCCTATGCTAACTTTGATGAAAGTTTTAAAGATATTGCATTATTATTTTTTAATAATAGTTGGATTGATGCAGAATTAAAATCAGGCAAATCACCAGGTGCATTTGCTGCGTCTACTATTCCTTCCATCCATCCTTACATTTTGACAAATTTTCATGGAAAAAACTAGAGACGTGATGACTTTAGCACATGAACTTGGTCATGGATGTCATCAATATTTATCTGCAAAACAAGGATTACTTTTATCGAGTACACCCCTTACGCTCGCTGAAACAGCAAGTGTCTTTGGAGAAATGATGACGTTTCGAACGCTTCTAGATGATAGCGATCAAGAGACAAGAAAATATCTTTTAGCCTCAAAAATAGAAGATATGATTAACACAGTTGTTAGACAGATATCATTTTTTGAATTTGAAAAATTAGTGCATAACGAAAGAAAAAAAGGTGAACTATCATCAGATCAACTTTGTGATTTTTGGATGAAAACACAATCAGAAAGTCTGGGTCCTAATATCGAATTAACTGACGGATATAAATATTTTTGGACTTATATTCCTCATTTTATCCATACCCCTTTTTATGTCTATGCTTATGCATTTGGAGATTGTTTAGTTAATATATTAATCCAACTTTATGATGAGGGACTTCCAAACTTTAAAGAGAGTTATATTGATCTTTTAAAAAGCGGCGGTTCAAAGCACTACAGTGAAGTACTTAAACCCTTTAACGTTGACCTTAAACAAAAAGATAGTTGGCAAAAAGGACTCTCAATGATTTCTAGTTTAATAGATGAATTTGAAAAGACTGTTTAATATAATATGAAAGAAGATAACAATTTAGTTTCCAGAGTTAAAAGATACTCAAAAGTAACAACTTCTATGACCTCGCTGGCGACTAAGTTTGCTGGAAAAAAGTATTTAAATTTTGATTTAAGTGATCAAAAATATGCAGCTCAGATTACCGAGATATTGGGTAATCTAAAAGGTCCTTTAATGAAAGTTGCACAATTAAGCGCAACTATTCCAGATTTACTACCTGAAGAATATGCAAGAAAACTCGCAGAATTACAATCTAATGCCCCCCCCATGTCATGGGTATTTGTTAAAAGAAGAATGAAAGCTGAGTTAGGAGAAAATTGGGAGAAAAATTTTACAGAATTTGATAAAGATGCAAGTTTTGCAGCTTCCCTAGGTCAAGTCCATAAAGCTAAATTAAATGGTAATGAAATTGTTGCCTGCAAATTACAATATCCAGATATGTCCTCAGCAGTAATTGCGGACCTCAATCAACTAAAAATAATTTTTAAAATTTACTCCAGTTATAATAAATCAATTCAAATAAGAGAAATCTATAAAGAAATTGAGGCAAGGCTAAAAGAAGAATTAGATTATAAATTAGAGCATCGCCACCTCAAGATTTTTGAGTACATGCACAAAAAAAATACATTTATAAAAATTCCTAAAGTTCATAAAAAGCATTCAACCCAAAGATTATTAGTTATGGAATATCTTGATGGAAAAAAGCTTATTGAATACAAAAACTCATCTCAAAAAGTAAGAAATGATCTTGCAAAAAAATTATTTATGGCCTGGTACTTTCCATTTTACAAATATGGAATTATTCACGGTGACCCTCACCTTGGTAATTACTCCGTAAACAAAGATAATAACATAAACTTGTTCGATTACGGTTGTGTAAGAATTTTTCCTGCTAAATTTGTAAAAGGTGTAATTGATTTATACTTTGCTCTAAAAGAAAAAAATAACGAAAAAATTAAACTAGCTTATAAGGCCTGGGGATTTAAAGATATTGATGACAAGCTTATGAATGTTTTAAATAAATGGGCTCTTTTTTTATATGACCCTATTTTAAAAAATGAAGTTAGAAAAATACAAGACTCAGACAGCGGAATATACGGTGCTAAAATTGCCGGAGAAGTTCACAAAGAATTAAGAAAATATGGTGGGGTTAAACCACCCAGAGAGTTTGTATTTATGGATAGAGCCGCAGTTGGACTTGGGTCTATTTTTATCCACCTAAAAGCAGAAATTAATTGGTATAAGCTTTTTCACGATTTAATTAAGGATTTTTCAGTTAAAAATCTTGAAACTAATCAAAAAAATGCAATAGCATATTCTAAGAAATCCTAACAATTTTCATTTAAAATATCCTAGATAAATTATTATAAATCAACAATATCAACATATTTTATTTAATATTGCAGTTTTAAGACAAAAAAACTAAATTTATACACTATGCTTACAAATGACCGTATAGTTTTAAAGATACTTAAAAATAACAAAAAAAGGCCATTGTCTGCTTATGATGTTTTAGACAAGTTTCTAAGAATTAAAAGAGTTCAGCCAGCTACTGTTTATCGATCTCTTAAAAACCTTTTGGAACAAAATCTCGTGCTAAGATTAAACGTTTCGAAAAAATATATTGTAAGTAGTGAGCCAAGAAATGAAAATGAAGTTTCTACAGTAGTTTTATGCAAAAATTGTAATGAATACGAAGAAATAAATATAAACAAAAACAAGATGAGTTTAGCATATAACATACTAGATTTAAAAAATTTTGATCTAAATA
>CABXST010000031.1 GCA_902514885.1 uncultured Alphaproteobacteria bacterium
CAATTGCTGACGGTGTAAAAGATGATCGCCAAGCTAAGCAAGGTAATGCTGCTGATGCAGCTTTTATGATGAAGAATAGTCAAAAAATTATTATTGTGCCAGGCTATGGTATGGCAGTCGCCCAAGCACAACACGCTTTAAGAGAAATGGGTGACTTATTAAAAGCAGCAGGAGCTGATGTAAGATATGCAATTCATCCTGTTGCAGGAAGAATGCCAGGACATATGAATGTTCTTTTAGCAGAAGCTAATGTTCCTTATGATGAGGTTCTAGAGCTTGATGAAATTAATAGAGACTTCTCTGAAACTGATGTTGCTTTTGTCATCGGCGCAAATGATGTTACAAATCCTGCAGCTAAAACTGACAAAACAAGTGCTATATATGGAATGCCTATCTTAGATGTAGAAAATGCTGGACAAGTATTTTTTGTAAAAAGAGGAATGGCAAGTGGCTATGCTGGAGTCCAAAACGAGTTATTCTTCAGAGACAACACATTGATGTTATTTGGGGATGCTAAAAAGGTCTGTGAGGATATAATTAAGGGTTTAGAGAATTAGTCGAATTTCTTCTTACGCATTAGCTTTTTAAATCTCTTAATTGATTCGGCTTTTTCACGAAGTTTTCTCTCGGATGGCTTTTCGTAATTTTTTCTAAGCTTTAACTCTTTGAAAATACCTTCTCTTAGAAGCTTTTTTTTGAGCACACGTATAGCTGCCTCAACATTGTTATCTCTAACTTGAACTTCTATTGCCAATCTAGTAACCTCATAAGAGCGTAATTTATATATAATAATGAAGTCAAAGCAAGAAAAATTAGTTAATTTATTCGTTCAGGATGTACCAAAATTTGGTTGGTCAAGAGACACTTTATTGCAGTGCGCTAAAAAGCAGAGAATTTCAACATCTGTTCTCTCTAAATTGTTCCCGTCCTTTGAGTATGATGTTTTGAAGTTCATAATTGCTCAAAACAACACCAAAGTTGAGAAAAATTACAACTCTTTTAATAACTCACGTTTAAAGACTAGAGACAAAATTAAAACTATTATGGAGTTAAAATTTGAAAATAATAATTATTTAAAAAAAGCATTACCTGAAATGCTCAAATTTTTACTTAGACCTGGCAATATTTTTATGTCAATTAAAATGCTTCACGAAAATAGTGATTTTATCTGGAAACTTTCAGGCGATAAATCAAATGACTTTAGCTACTACTCAAAACGTGGCTTACTATCGACAATTTATTTAGCTACATTAATTTATTGGCTTAATGACAAATCAGAAAAAGATATAGCAACTAAAAATTTTATTAGTAAATCTGTTGATGGAATAGTTGACGGTGTTTCAAAGTTTAAACAGCTTAATGTTCTTAGAAGTCTGGCACAAAACTTCTTCTCTCGATTCAATGAGAGTAAAATATAACTTCCTAATTACTTTTTATCTAATCTAACTGTATTTCATTCCAGATTAATCGTACTTTTCAAAAATTATTACTTATTCAATAAAAATACTTTCATAAATTGAAAAAAAATATAATTTTCCATACTTCTTTAATACGCATTTTTCAATGAAAGGAAATATATGAAAAAATTATTAATTATATTGTTATTATCTTTATTCTCATCTCTGTCATTAGCTGATGGACACATGCAAGCTAATGCATTTGCAGTTACTTTTAAGGTTCCTCAAGAGGATGTAGCAAGAGTAGAAGCTCTTTTACAAAGCCATCACCAATTTATGCATGATGACCACTCATTGTCTGGAGAAAATAGATTGAACTCTTACTCCATCGTCAAAGGGTTTGAAGTTGTTGATATGACTGATCCATCAAAAGGACTTACAGGTAATGTTTTTTATTTTCTAAGTGAACATTATCAAACACCCACTGGCCTTCAAATACATGGCGAAAATTCTCAGGGTTGGGACGGTCTTCAAGAATTTCAAGAAATCATGTACAAATATCAGATAGCATTTGCATTTCCTGGCGAAGTTATTGCCAAAATGAATCGTTAATCTAATTAAATATTTTGCGCGGCTTTATATTTATTATGGTCGCGCAGTTAAACCACCATCGATAATTAATTCATTGCCAGTGATGTACTCACTCTGATCACTAGGTAAAAATATAGTTCCCTCAACAATTTATTAATGTTTAACAAATTTTTTAAATTGACTTTCTTAGCCCAAATTTTCATTATAACATGATTAATCTGGGAGGATTTATGAGTATTCAAAAAACTATCACACCTATTGATAATAGTATCTATTTAGAGAGATCTTTATCTTCAGAAGATGAAATTAATGATATTTTAGATAAATCCGAAAGAAGTTTTATATCATGGAAAAATACATCTATTGAAGATCGTATAATCATTATCAATAAATTTATTGATAATTTACTTAACCTAAATACTGAAGTCTCAAAGGAAATATGCTGGCAAATAGGAAGGCCTATAACTCAGTGTGGTAATGAGTTGCGAGGTTTTGAGGAACGTTCCCGGCACATGGTAGAAATTGCTAAAGACTCTCTTCAAAATATACCCGCAAGAAAGAATGACGAATTTGATAATTATATTTATAAATCTCCTCTTGGGGTTATTTTTGTTATGGCTCCTTGGAATTATCCAATAATTACAGCAACTAATACTATTGTACCTGCGTTACTTGCAGGTAACACACTTTTATTAAAACATTCTTCTCAAACTCCAATGTGCGCTGAGTTATTAAGTAAAGCTTTTGAAAATACTGGACTCCCAGAAGGTGTATTTCAATTTGTTCATACTAATCATGAGTCTTGTGAAAAAATAATCTCAGATCCTAGAGTATCTCATGTAGTATTTACTGGCTCAGTTCAAGGTGGCCAAGAAATTAAAAAATATATAGGCACTAGATTTATCAATGTTGGTTTAGAACTTGGAGGTAAAGATCCAGCTTACGTTAGATCAGATGCAGACATAAACTATGCTATAGAAAATTTGGTAGATGGTGCTTTATTTAATTCCGGTCAATCTTGTTGTGGAATTGAGAGAATATATGTCGATCAATCTATTTATAATAAATTTATAGAGGGATTTAAATCAATTATAGAAAATTATAAATTAGGTGACCCTTCGAAAGATGATACGAATCTAGGCCCAGTTGTTAGACAATCTGCAGCCCAGTTTATACGTGAACAAATAAGTGAAGCTGAAAAAAAAGGAGCTCAAAGATTAATTGATGAAAGTAAATTTCCAATAGCAGAGGAAAATAATTGCTATGTAGCACCTCAGGTAATGATTGATGTAGATCATTCAATGCGATTTATGATGGAAGAAACATTTGGGCCTGCGGTGGGTATAATGCCAGTAAAAGATCATGAAGAGGCTAGAAAACTTATGAATGATAGCCCTTATGGCTTGACTGCATCTATTTGGACAAAAGATTTAGACTTTGCTAAAGATTTTGGAAAGAAAATTGAAACTGGTACTTTTTTCATGAATAGGTGTGACTACCTTGATCCTGCCCTTGCATGGACAGGAGTTAAAGACACGGGAGTAGGGTGCTCATTGTCTAAATTAGCTTTTGATCAATTTACAAGGCCTCAAAGTTTTCACATGCGTAAGGTGATTTGAGAAATAGTATGAGTGTGACTTTTGGTCAATTAGAAAAAAAAATTAAATCTAAAGAAATTGATACAGTTCTCGTATCTCTTTCAGATATGCAGGGTAGGTTAGTTGGAAAAAGAGTTACAGGTAAAGCTTTTTTAGACTATGTCCATAAGGAGACTCATTTCTGCAATTACCTCTACACAGTCGATATGGATATGTTCACAGTACCAGGTTTTAAATCCTCCTCTTGGGAAACAGGTTACGGAGATATGACGGTGATACCAGATCAAAATACAATTAAAATATTACCTTGGTTAGAAAAAACTGCTTTAGTTTTAGGAGATGCTTTTGAGAATGATGGTAAGACTCCAGTAAATCATTCAACAAGACAAATTTTAAGAGATGCTATTGTTAAAGCAAATAAGATGGGCTTTGAGCCAATGTTAGGATCTGAGTTAGAGTTTTTTTTGTTTAAACAAACCTATGATGAAATTCACTCTAATAACTATAAAAATTTAAAGGAGACATCATGGTATATCGAAGATTACATGATATTTCAAACTACAAAAGAGGAACCATTTAATCAAGAGTTAAGAAATAGTTTACTTGAGGCGGGTATTTATGTGGAATGTACAAAGGGTGAGGCTTCTCCAGGCCAACAAGAAATTAATGTTGTCTTTACGGATGCTCTCAACATGGCAGATAACCATATCCTAATTAAAAATGCTGCTAAAGAAATTGCCTTTAAGCATAATCGTGCCGCCAGTTTTATGGCGAAGTATAACAAAGATGTATGTGGTAGTTCTTGTCATATTCACAATTCTTTATTTGATAAAAAGACAAAAAAAAATATTTTTGCAGACGTAAATGATAAATATGGTATGTCTAAAATTTTCAAAAGTTATGTAGCAGGGCAAATCTTATTTTTAAGAGATTTATCAATTTTCTTAGCTCCTAATGTGAATTCATATAAACGATTTCAAGAGGGATCTTTTGCTCCTACCACTGCTGCATGGGGAATTGATAATCGTACCGCAGGTTTTCGATTAGCAGGACACGGAAAATCAATTAGAATTGAATGTAGAGTACCAGGTGCAGATGTTAATCCTTACTTAGCATTTGCAGGATTAATTCAAGCTGGACTTTACGGTATTGAAAATAAATTAGAGCTTGAGGAGCACTTATCGGGGAATATTTATCAAAATAAGAAAGCTAAAAACGTTCCGGGTACATTGAGAGAAGCAATTGATGTAGCTAAAAAATCTAAACTACTACCTAAAATATTTCATAAAGATGTAATAGAGCATTATATTCACGCTGCTGAATGGGAACAATCTGAATATGATAGGTCAGTAAATGATTGGGAACATAAAAGATATTTTGAGAGAGGTTAATTTAAAGGAGATAAAATGGAAAATATGAATTGGAATTATCCAACAACAGTTTGGTTCGGACAAAATAGACACAGAGAAATACAAAATGCTTGCGATGCCATTAATATTAAAAATCCATTAATTGTTACAGATCCTGGTTTATTAAAAACAGATATAATTAAAAATTTAAATAAGAATTTAAAATCTGATGCAAATATTTTTTCAGATGTGCAAGGAAATCCAACAGGTTCAAATGTAATTAATGGGGTTAAAGTCTCATTAGAGGGTAATCATGATGGTATTATAGCTGTTGGTGGTGGCTCAGCAATGGATGTTGGAAAAGGAATCTCTTTTCAAGCAAATCAAACACAATCTTTGTGGGACTTTGAAGATATTGGAGATCTTTGGACAAAAGCTAACTCAAGTTCAATTTTACCAATTATAGCATTACCGACCACTGCTGGAACAGGTTCAGAGGTTGGAAGAGCTGCAGTATTTTTAAATGAGGAAACTAAAAAGAAAAAAATTATATTCCATCCAAAAATGCTTCCACAAATTGCCATTCTCGATCCTATGCTATCTTTGGGCCTTCCAAAAAATTTTACTGCTGGCTCTGGTTTGGATGCTCTTGCACATTGCATTGAGGCTTATTCCTCTCCTTTTTATCATCCTATGGCAGAGGGAACTGCACTCGAGGGTATAAGACTTGTCAAAGATAATCTTTTAAAGGTATATGAAAATGGAGAGAATATTGAAGCAAGAGCTAATATGCTTGTTGCCTCTATGATGGGTGCAGCTGCCTTTCAAAAAGGATTGGGCGCTATACATTCCATAACCCATCCAGTAAATTCTTTATATAACTCTCATCATGGAACTACGAATGGAACTGTAATGCCTTTTGTTCTTGATTTTAATCGCCCAGCTATTCAACTTAAATTTGAAAGATGTAGCAAATATATCAATGTTGATGGTGGATTAGACGGTATAATTAAATGGATAAATAATTTAAAAAAAGAAATGAATATTCCTCATAGTTTATCAGACATGGGTGTAAAATTAGGAGATGAGGAAAACCTATCTAAGTTAGCCTTTGAAGATCCTAGTACAGGTGGCAATCCAATACAAATGTCCGTTGATAAGTTTAAGGATCTTATAAAAATATGTATAGTTGGATAAAATTGTGGATAAGATTTTTTGTAATTTTTTTTTTAAAATAAAAAAAAATACAACATTTCCAAGTTTTTAAGAGTATTTTGTAACGTTATACAATTCTTGCATAAGTAATATTTATTATTCCCAAGTCACATTTTAATTAAAATAAACTATAATTGATAAAAAAATGGGGAGGAAACATGTCCAAAAAAATTAAATTTTCTAGAAGGAAATTTATGAAATTTATGGCAAAAAGTGGATTAGGTGCAGCTGCACTAACTTCTGCTCCAATGCTTAATCATAATTTCTTATACAATTCAGCTTTCGCTGCTTCAGGCAAGCCACTTATCTTTGCTGCTGCGGAGGCACTCACAGGAAACTGGGATCCAACAACACACACTAACTTAGGTCAATTAATCTTTGAAAGTTATGTTTTTGGTTATTTAACAAGATGCCCTATGAAGCCAGAAAACCCAACTCAACTTAATTTTGAGTTAGCAACTGAAGCTACTGAAATTGATAAGTTTACTCTAGAGTTTAAACTTAGAGATGGTGTTACATTTCACAACGGTAAACCTTTTGGAGCTGAAGATGTTAAAGCAACATACGAGTACGGTTCACAACTTGATAGACCTGCTCAATGGTACCCAGGCCAAGTTGATGTTGAAGTGGTAGATAGACTTACTGTAAGAATAAAAACAGAAAAATATGGATATCCTGCTGGTTTATTCTATTACCTGTCTTCTTTTCTTCCGATAATGTCAGCTGATGATGTAGCAAACCCTAATAACGCTGCTTCAAGACCAAATGGAACAGGTGCGTTTAAGTTTGTTGAACAGAGTGGTGATAATACAATCATGGAAGCAAATGAAAATTTCTTCATGGGTAAACCAAAAATTCCAAGAGTTCAATATAATTTTGTTGGTGACACTGCTACACGTACTCTTGGTCTTTTATCCGGAGAATATAATGTAACCGAAAGATTAGAACCAGAACAGGTTGACACTATAGTTGCAAATGGTGGTTTTACACTTAACCAAGCAGTATCAACTGAAAATAAATATTTGTGGTTCAGATGTAGTAAACCTCCATTCAACGACATCAACATGAGAAAAGCTGTAGCTCACGCAATTGACAGAGATGGCCTTTTAGATATCTTAGGAATATCTGGCACATATACCGGTTGTCACGTCTCTCCAGTTAAGTTTGGTTATACTGACGTATCTGGTTTTCCAGAATATAATCCAGAAAAATGTCAAGAGTATCTTGCGAAAGCAGGCTTCCCTGGTGGTAAAGGACTTCCAGAGTTAGAGTACATCACCTCTGTAGGCTTTTATCCAAAAACAAAGGAGTACGGGGAATATATTACTGCTCTTCTAAATGAGCAAGGTATACCTGTAAAACTTTCAGTCCTAGAACTTGGTGCTTGGGGAAACAAACTCTATGATAGAGAAGGAGGTGGACCAGGCCATATGATAGATTGTGGATGGTGTACTGGATCTCCAGAGCCTGATCTAGTAATCAGAACTCATTTCCATTCCTCATCAAAACGAATAACAGGAATAGTAGATGCTGATATCGATGCAGCTCTTGATAAAGAGAGAAACGCACCAAGTGTTGGTGAAAGAGAACAAATTCTCCAAACTGAGGTTATGCCATTGCTGGTTGATAAAATGCCTTCAGTGCCACTATTTGGATCAGTATTTATTCATGCCATGGCTAGTGATATTAAAGATCTCTATATATATCCTAATGGTATGATGAGTGCTGAAACAGCATCTATAGGCTAAATGCACTTAGCTGGGCAATTTGTAAGAAGAATACTTCAAGGAGTTGTTGTTGTCTTAATCACTACATTCCTAATTTTCTCAATACTAAGAATTGTTCCAGGAGATCCTGTAAGATTAATTGTCGGGGGTATGGCCCCCGACAATCTCGTTGAAGAAATAGCCCAAAAAATGGGTCTTCGAGACCCAATTCCAATCCAGTTTGGAAGATATTTATCTGAAGTTGTTAAAGGTGATTTAGGTAATTCTTATCAAAGACCCAAAAATGGAATGATGGGCCAAGGTGGAGATTTCACTGCAAATATGGATGTAGAAATGGCAGAGGTATCTGATTTAATCTTGGATAGATTACCATATACCTTACAACTTGCTGGCTTGGCTTTGCTAATTTCGCTCATCATATCGTTTCCTCTTGGTATTTCTGCTGGTTTAAAACCAAAAGGATTCATGAGTAAAGTTGCTTTTTTTGTTAGTTCAGTATTTGTTTCTATTCCAAATTTTTGGCTAGGTATAGTCTTAGCACTTTTAATAACAATTAAATTAGGTTTATTACCTTCAATTGGTTACCAAAATTTCGCTTACACTATACTTCCTGCAATAGTTCTAGCCGTAGAGACTTGTCCATTTATTATAAGAACTATATCTGTTTCTTTTGCAGAAATATCTCAAGAATATTTTATCAAATCTGGAAAGGTAAGAGGTTTAACAAGAAATGGTGTAATTTATAGACACACTCTTAGAAACGCTTCAATACCTTTGCTAAATTTATTAGGTATACAGTTAAGTACTTTACTAGGAGGAGTTATAGTTGTTGAATATATTTTTGATTACCCAGGCTTAGGTCAATTAACAATTTATGCAGTTCTACAAAGAGATTTTCCCTTGATACAAGGAATAGCTATGGTCACCAGTGCTTTATATGTAGGTTTGAATATTGCTGTTGATTTAATTACATACTCTATAGATCCAAGACTTGAGTCGTGATGCCAGAAGACTCAAGTATTTCAAAGAAAATTTTTTACGACTCATGGAAAAATAATTTTTTCAAGTTTTCAATAATCTTTTTTATATTTATTTGTTTGCTAGCTTTTATTTATCCAGAAAT
>CABXST010000032.1 GCA_902514885.1 uncultured Alphaproteobacteria bacterium
CTGTTAGAATTTTTAGTGATTACGGAAGTGAAGAATTAAAATTATTTAATCTCATTTACAAATATTCTGACACAAAAGAGCTAATAATATCCTATCAAGACGATAGTTTTATATACGAAATTAAAGAAATCCCTCTGATTTCTGAAAAAATTTTTGTGTCTGGAGAAAT
Organism: uncultured Alphaproteobacteria bacterium; assembly: GCA_902514885.1. Taxonomy (GTDB): domain Bacteria; phylum Pseudomonadota; class Alphaproteobacteria; order HIMB59; family HIMB59; genus HIMB59. Next base: position 170 of record CABXST010000032.1, read on the forward strand.
TAAAACAAGTTTGTATAAAGCCATGAAAGATCAAGGATTATCAGAAATAGTAATAAATGAAATTATAAGAATTTATAGTTTTGATGTTGATTTTCAGAGAGATATTTATGAGGGGGACAAGTTTGAAATGATATTTACAAAAAAGACTGATAAGGATGGAGAGACGGTTCAAATTGAAGATCCAAAATATCTTATGTTATCGTCAAGGGGCACGCCCCTATTTTACTATCTTTATGATACTGATGAATTCAGTGAATATTTTGATGAAAAAGGAAAAGGAATGACAAAAAGCTTAATGAAAACTCCTATAAATGGCGCGAGACTTAGTTCTAGTTATGGTATGAGAAAACATCCTATCTCTGGTTACAATAAAATGCACAAAGGGGTTGATTTTGCTGCCCCATCAGGAACTCCGATATTTGCAGCTGGAAATGGTGTCATAGAGTATGCAGGTAGAAACGGAGGATATGGAAAATATATAAGAATACGTCATGATAGTACTTACAAAACAGCTTATGCTCACTTGAAGAGTTACAAAAAAGGAATATCCAGTGGCGTGAGAGTTAAACAAGGTGATGTGATTGGCTATGTTGGTTCAACTGGAAAATCTACTGGGCCTCATTTACATTATGAGATTATTGTCAACGGTGTTCAAATTAACCCTGCAACACTTAAACTTCCATCTGGAAGAAAGCTAAACGAACTACAACTCAATGAGTTTAAAAGTCTAGTTTTAAGAATAGATGAAGAAGTAGGTATTTATAAAAATATAGTCAACTAAGCTAATTGGCTAGCTAAATCATCAAAATCAGAGTTTGAGGATTGCTCTGTCTTATCTTCTTTTTTTGTATCAATATCATTTTTTTCAGATTTATCTTTATTGATAATTTTTCTAGCGACAAAACCTCTATTGGAGTTATCTGTTTGTCTAAAATAATGCTCAGCATGTTGAAGGTAAAACTGTTCTAATACGTCATCACCCTGGCCTTTAGCATCTTTTGCTTTATTAAGAAAATCATTATATTGGTCTTTAGGATTCTTACCGTTTCTTTTATAGCCATTGGAATTTCCATTGGTCTGTAAGTATGGAGAATCTGCTACTCCACCTCTAGAAGAGTTGATTTTTCTTTGCCCACCGTAGGGCTTTCGTTTTACAAAATTTTTCATAAATTTTTATTCGATTATCCTAAAAGAAGCCCATCAATTATTGTTAGGGAGTGTTATCTTTATCAATCTATCTAAACTAAGATAATCAACCTTTTTATAGACTATTTTTATACTTTTTTCTAATAAATATTTATACATATTTTCAGTAATAATTGGATCAATTTCAAAATATAAAGAACCTTTAAATTTAACATTAATTAAATGATCAATGACTTTTACATAGTAATCTATACCTAATTCTCCACCATCAAGTGATATCCTAGGGTCATACAACGTTTCATTATTTAAACTCAAATAATTACTTGTTGGTATATAAGGAGGGTTACAAACAATAACATCAATATTTTTTAATCTATTTATTGGATAATTTTCAAATAGATCTGAATGAAATAATTTTGAATTTTTTTGTTTTTCAAATTTTATTATGTTATTTTTGCAAGCATTGAGGGCTTTTTTGGAAATATCTATAAAGTCACAAAAAGAATTTTCTAATTCATCAATAATAGAAATACCTAAGCAGCCAGTTCCACAACACAAATCAAGAAATTTAAACTTTTTCTTTTTCTTAATTTTAAAGCAATCATTTAAAATTTGTTCGACTAAAATTTCTGAGTCTGCTCTAGGATCTAGCGTATAGTCATCTGTATAAAAGATATTCTTCCAGAAACCTTTTTCATTAATAATTTTTGCTAATGGTTTTCCTTTAATTCTTTCTTTTAAGATCTTATTAATTAAATCTTTATCAATCTCATTATCGTTTACGTCTATATAATTTTCTTTTTTTGCAGAATATGAGATCATTATTTGAGACTCTTGATCAGCTTGATTACCTGAAATTGTATTTAATTTTTCAAGTAGTCTTTTTTTTATTTCGAATTTATTTAAGTGGTCATTATTTAACATTTAATTGACTCAGCTTATCAGCTTGTTCACTTGCTGACAAAGCTGATATCATTTCATCCAATGCCTCGCCAGTTAAGAACTGATCTAATTTATAAAGTGTTAAGTTAATTCTATGATCAGAAACTCTGCCCTGTGGAAAGTTATAAGTTCTAATTCTTTCAGACCTATCTCCAGAGCCAACCTGATTTTTTCTATTTGATGACTCCTCTTCCTGTTTTTTAATTCTTTCTACCTCATATAATCTTGAACGTAGAATTTTTAATGCTTTAGCTTTATTTTTATGTTGAGATCTCTCATCTTGTTGAGTTACCACTATGTTTGTAGGAAGGTGTGTGATTCTTACTGCACTATCTGTAGTATTGACTGATTGTCCTCCTGCTCCTCCTGACCTATAAACGTCTATTCTAAGGTCGGTATCTTTTATATCTAAATCTACATCCTCAGCCTCTGGTAAAACAGCTACCGTAGCAGCTGATGTATGAATTCTACCACCAGACTCAGTTTCTGGGATACGTTGAACTCTATGAACGCCAGACTCATTTTTTAAAAATTTAAATACACCATCTCCCTTAATCTCAATTATTGCCTCTTTAATCCCCTTCAAGCCAGTCTCACTTTTTTCCATTGGCTGGAACTTCCAATTTTTCAATGAAGAGTACCTCTCATACATTCTGTACAAATCGCCTGCAAATAAAGCAGCCTCATCTCCTCCAGTACCAGCCCTAATTTCTAAAATTACATTTTTGTCATCAGCCTCATCTCTAGGTAATAGAGCTATTAGTAATTCTTTATTTTTAGTTTCTAAATCCTTTTCAAAAATAGGTAATTCTTGTTTTGCTAAATCTCTTAGATCTTCGTCACTCTCATTTTCAAGAATTTCTTTGTAATCTTTAATCTCCTTATTTAAATTTTTTATGACATTAGATAAAGTAATAATTGGTTCTAATTTTGATAAGTCTTTATTTATTTGAATGATTTCCTTGTTATCTAAGTTTTGTGAGTTTAAAAGTTTTTCGTTTAAATGATCGAATTTACTTTTTAAGTCATTAATTTGTTTATCTAATTTCATTTTTTAGCTCGAATTTAGAAATTTCAAAAGTTTGTTGACTTTTATTTTTTAAATCTTTTAAGATTATTTTATTAGAATTTATTTCTTCCTCACCAATTAGAAGAATAAAGCTAAAATTATTTTTATCAGCGTAGCTAAAAAGTTTTTTGATATTTTTATTTACTCTTACTTCGTGATTATATTTAAAATTATATATTTGTTTTAAAATTCTATTATTAATTAAATAAGCCTCATCTTGAACAGCAAATAATATTTTATTCTTTGACTTTGATTTTTCATCTTCAATCGTTATTAAATCCATTAATCTTTCAACACCAGCTGCCCAGCCTATTCCTGGAATATCCCTAGATGAAATCATACTAATTAACTTGTCATACCTACCACCAGCTAATATTGCATTTTGTCTTTTATCCTCTATTGTTTGGAATTCAAAGGCTGTGTGCGAATAATAATCTAATCCTCTTACTAATTTTGGTTCCTCAAAAAATTCTATTTCATTACTATTTAGAAGTTTTTTTACCTGCTCAAAATAATTTTTACTTTCAGTAGATAAGTGTTCACTGATTTTTGGAGCATTTTTTAGAATTTCAGTATCTTCTGGGTCTTTGCTATCCAAAATTCTCAGTGGATTTTTATCTAGTCTTGAAATTGATGTTTCAGATAACTGATTTTTAAAATTGCTTAAATATTTTTTTAATAATTTAGAGTAACTGAGCTGATCCTCTTTTGATCCAAGTGAATTTATCAATAGCTTGTATTTATTTTTAATCACCCCAAGTTCATCCAATAATAGCCTTGCAACTAGAATTAGTTCAAAATCAATATAAGGACTTTTTTCTCCAATAGTCTCAATATTTATCTGATGGAATTGTCTATATCTGCCCTTCTGGGGCCTTTCTCTTCTAAACATAGGACCGTGGGTAACTAATTTCATTAAACCAGATTGATAATTTGAAGCAGCAAACCTTGCTAGACCGCTAGTAGCCTCAGGTCTCAAACATATATTAATTTCACCTTTATCTAGAAATGAATACATTTCTTTAGAGACAATGTCAGTTTGTTCACCAACAGCCCTTGAAAATAACTCCTGTTGTTCAATGATAGGGGTTTGTATAGATTGAAAATTAAATTTTTTGCAAACTGAGTAAAAACTTTCAATAATAAATTCAAACTTTTCCATCTCAGCTCCGTAAATATCATGTGTGCCTTTAACTAAATTAATATTATTTTTCATTTTAAATGATGTATCTGTTCAACTTTATCTTCTATAGTTTCAACCAAGTACTCAACTAAATCTTCATTTTGAATTCGATGACTTTTTTCACCATCCACGTAGACCATATGAGTGTTATTACCACCCCCTGTTATACCTATGTTTGTCATGGTTGCCTCTCCAGGTCCGTTAACAACACATCCAATAATAGAAACTGTAATAGGTTTTTTAATATGAGAAAGTTTTTTTTCAACACTCTTAACTGTCTCTATCACATCAAACTGCTGTCTAGCGCAGGACGGACATGATATTATAGTAACACCATAGTCTCTTAAATTTAATGATTTTAACATTTCAAATCCCACCTTAACTTCTTGTGTTGGATGATCAGAAAGTGAGACTCTCACAGTATCACCAATACCATCATAAAGGAGCAATCCAAGACCAATGGATGACTTAATAGAACCACTAAAATAACTTCCAGCCTCAGTAATACCTAAATGAAGGGGATATTCACAAAAATTAGATAACATTCTATAGGACTCTACAGCAGTGAAAACATTTGAGGCTTTAACACTTATTTTGAAATTATCAAAATTAAGATCCTCTAATAGTTTAATATTTAATTTAGCACTTTCAAATAACGCTTCAGAGGTTGGGCTTTTATATTTTTCTAAAATTGTTTTTTCTAAGCTTCCAGCATTAACACCTATTCTAATAGGTATTTTATTCTGTTTAGCGGCCTCAACGACCTCTTTTACCTTATCTTTAGAGCCAATGTTACCAGGATTTATTCTTAGACAATGTGCTCCATTTTCTGCAGCCTCAAGTGCTCTTTTATAATGAAAGTGTATATCAGCTACTAAAGGAATATTTATTTCTGGAATTATTTTTTTTAATGCTTGTGATGATTTTTCATCCGGAACTGAAACTCTGACTATGTCACATCCTTCTTTTTCAATTAGTGATATCTGCTCGAGCGTTGCATCAATGTCATGTGTAAGAGTATTTGTCATTGTTTGAACTGTAATTGGCGAGTCTCCCCCAACGTAAATATTTCCAATTTGAATTTTTTTTGTTTTTTTTCTCTTTATTGAGTGAGAATATTTCATAATAGAGCTTCTAAATCTTTAATATTAAAGTTTAATAAATAAGAATTTAATCCCTCACTAACTTTAATTTCTATACCTCTGTATATTATCTTTTCGACATTATTTATATTAGATAAATCAATCAAAAAATCATTGTCTAAATCAAGATTAAGTTCACTTGATTGAAATATTTCGCCAAATTGTATGGTTTTTCTATTTTTATTTTGAATCTTATAATAAATAGTTTTATTAGATTTTGAAAAAATTGATATTTTTTGAGCATAACTCACCCTGCTTGATAAAGTAAGATTATTTATAAATTCATCATGACTTAATTCATTTAAGTCATACTGAGAGGATAAATTTAAAACATCCATATAAACTTGGTCTTTATCAATATTTCTAATTGAAATTTGATTATTAAATTTATTATAAATATTAAAAGATAGTAAAACTAATACTGTAAAAACAAGTAGTAACAAGAAGTAAACTATTGAAAGTCTTGTGTAATCAATAGGAATATCAGTAATAGATTTTTTGTATTTAACCTCATAACCTAAGTATCTGTATATAGATTTTTTATATGTTGATTGGTAAGCTTTAAATTTATCAGGTAACTGTAAATTTTCTTCTAGCAAACGGATTATTTCAGGGTCTAATTTTAAAGCTTTGGATAAATCATTTATAGATAATCCTTTTTTTTCTCTTGCCTCTTTGATTGAAATTATATTCTTCAAAAATTCTTATTTGTGAAGTTTAAAGGCTTGATGTAACTTTTTTACAGCCAAGTCAGTATGTTCTTCATCTATTAAAATACTTATTTTGATTTCAGAAGTAGTAATAACTTGAATATTTATTTTATTTTTTCCTAAAGTATCAAATAAGGTCTGGGCTACTCCAGCATGAGATCTCATCCCTACTCCAACTACTGAAATTTTTGAAATATTATTAGAAGAAATTATTTTTTTGTATCCTATTTTGGATTTCTCTTTTTTTATTATTTTTAATGCTTTTTCTAGATCCGCTCTTGGAAGTGTAAAAGATAAGTTTGCAAACTTTCCATCTTGGGAAATATTTTGAAGTATCATATCCACATTTATGTTTCCTTTGGATAAAGGTCCAAAGATCTTAGATGAAACACCAGGTTTATCTAAAACTCTCGAGAGAGTAATCTTCGCTTCGTCTTTAGTATAAGCTATTCCGCTAACAGTATTTTTCTCTAAAACACTTTCCTCATCAGTTATAATTGTGCCAATTTTTTTTGGTTTTAAAGATGACCTAACACTTAATTTAGTATTTTTTCTCATAGCTAATTCGACAGAACGAGTTTGAAGAACCTTAGCCCCTTGAGAGGCTAATTCAAGCATTTCTTCATATGAAATTTTATTTATTTTTTTTGCGTTAGGCACTATGTTTGGATCAGTAGTGAAAACACCCTCCACATCGGTATAAATAATACACTCAGCGTCCATAGCTGCAGCTACTGCTACAGCACTAGTATCAGAGCCACCTCTGCCTAAAGTAGTTATTTCTCTCCTCTCATTTATACCTTGAAACCCAGGAACTATTAGAACATCTAAATTCTCTAATTCATTTAATAAAAAGTTTTTGTTAATGGACAAAATTCTTGACTTCATATGCTCTGAAGAGGTCATTATAGGTATTTGCCAACTATGAAGAAATTTAGATTTAGTCTTTTGATTATTTAGATAAATAGACATTAAAGCGCAAGATAAATTTTCTCCTGTGGAAATGGCGTTATCAAAGTCAACTGGATTTGGGGATTTTGAAAAAGATTTAGTTAAATTGATAAGACGATCAGTCTCACCAGACATTGCAGATAGCACAACTATAACTTTTGACTTTTTTGACCAATCACAAATAATATTCGCTGATCTTTTTATAGCCTCAACGCTTCCGACTGATGTGCCACCAAATTTTAAAACTTTAATTTTCATGAATTACGGTAATATACATTTAACATTTATGATGTAAAGAACATGGCTAAATATAATAAAGAATATTACGAACCTTTGGAGCAAATGATGGCTGTAAGGCATCAGTATATGTCCAAAATATTAAGGGATCATACTGATCAGGATATTTATAATTTTTTCCAAAATAAAAAAGTTTTAGATCTTGGATGTGGTACAGGTGAGTTCTTGAATAATTATTTCGAAATGGGAGCTCAATGCACTGGTATTGATATAGAAAAAAATTTCAAATTTAAAAATGAAAAAAACTTTAATCTCTATAACTTGGATGCCAATACTTTTTTAAAAAATTGTAAAAAAAAATTTGATATTATTTTTTTATTTGAATTTTTAGAACATTTAGAAGAGAGAGATAAGCATAAACTCTTTGAAAGTCTTATTAAAATACTAAATAAAAATGCTTTAATTTTTGTATCAACACTTAATAAGAATTTATTATCTAAATATT
>CABXST010000033.1 GCA_902514885.1 uncultured Alphaproteobacteria bacterium
AAAAGCTCCTCCTCTTCCACCAATTAAACTGGAACCACCCAAAACTAAAGCGGTTACTGCCATAAGGGTATAAGTAGTGCCTTGTGTGGGATCTCCAGATCCAATGAGGCCTGTAAAGGCAATTGCAGCAAGAGCAGCATAGACCCCACCTATTATATGTGCCCCTATCCTAACTAGGTAAATTCTAACTCCACTTGTATAAGCTGATTTCTCATCTGAGCCCATTAATTTCAAATGTTGCCAATATGCTGTGTGTGTTAAGGCATACCAAATTAAAGTAGAAAAAATTAATAATATAAGGACTGGTTGAACAACTTCCGTGCCAGCACTCCAAGAAAGCATCCACTCAGGTGCTCTTCCACCGGGTCTCGGAAGTATTACAAGATTTATACCTGAGAATGCCAAAAACATACTTAATGCAACGATTATTGGTTGCACTCTGATAAAAATCACAATTAGTGCATATAAAAATTGATAAATCACACCTATGGCAATTGCACAGATAAAGTAGGCAACAGGAGATTGGATATATCCCGCCGCATAAAGTTGAATTGTAGTGACATTAATAAACCCAATTAAAGGTCCAATAGATAGGTCAACTGTGACTCTCCCCGCTAAAGCCAGAGCTGTAAGTGCATAGGTGGCTAAAATCAATGGTGTTGAAACCATAATAGCTGTTCCTATACCCGAACCAGAAATTATTTGAGGGCCTCTTATGATCGCAAATACCATTAGGGCAAAAAATATAAATATAGGTACGATTAAGTATTTTGTGGACTGAGGATCAGAACCAGGAATTTGAGATGGTTTTATTGATGTAATTAATTGATTAACCATTTTTGTTTAATCGAAATAAACGACTTTAATTCCTCCCGTTTCAGTCTCAGATCTATTATTCACAATTTTTAATTTATCTGTCTCAACAATTTTAATTCTTTTTTTGTCTATAGCAACTTCAGATAATGTATTTTTATCAGAAATAATCTCACTAGTTAGAGTATTTAAATTATTTTCGATATACTTGGTATTATGCGTACCATTTATAAAATTTTTATCTTTCAATAAACTTATTAAGAAGGGAATATTTGTTTTAATCCCTTTAAGAACAATCTTTTCTAAAAAATTTATTAATTTACTGACTGCATCCTCTCGAACTAAGTCATGAGATATGATTTTACCTATCATAGGATCATAATAAAAACTTACATCATCATTTTCATCATATCCCCAATCTAATCTAATGCCATTTGGTACTTTTGGAAAAGTTAATTTAGAAATTTTACCTGGAGATGGTAAAAAGTTTTTACTAGGATCTTCTGCATAAACTCTACATTCAATAGAGTGACCATATATAGAAATCTTTTCTTGGTTTAAAAATTTATTTTTTCTATTAAAAGCAAAATTTATTTGCATGGAGACTAAATCATTGTTTGTAACTAACTCTGTGACTGGATGTTCTACTTGTATCCTTGTGTTCATTTCAAGAAAATAATATTTTTTTTGTTCCACATCATAAATAAATTCTACTGTGCCTGCTCCTTGATATTTAACATCAGATGAGAGCTTAACCGCAGCATTGGCCATACTTTCAATTAGGGTTCTATCTATTTCAGGTGCTGGAGACTCCTCGATAATTTTTTGATATCTTCTTTGCATTGAGCAATCTCTCTCATAAAGATGCACTGCTCCTTTGTCTCCAAAACCAAATATTTGAATTTCTATGTGACGAGCATTCGTAATAAATTTTTCTATAAATACATCTCCATTTCCAAAAGATTTTTCAGCCATATTACTTGTTTTTTCGATTGATTTTGAAAGATCTTTAAAATTTTGAACCACACTCATACCTATGCCACCACCGCCTGCACTTGATTTAACAAGCAGAGGATATCCAATGCTTTCGCACTTATTTTTCAAATCATCACTGTTAAGTTTTGTAATATTAGAAATACCAGGGCATATTGGAATATTAGATTTAAGTGCCAGTTCACGGGCTATATCCTTGTTACCCATTGATTTAATTAAATTTGGTTTTGGTCCAATCCAAACAATATTTCTATCAATTACTTGTTGGGCAAAATTTTCATTTTCTGATAAAAAACCAAATCCAGGATGAATTGCATCTACTTTTAATTTCATAGCTATATCCATAATTTTTTGGACAGACAGATAACTTTCTTGAGCCTTACTTGGACCAAGGTAATGAGCTTCGTCAGCTAGTCTTACATGTTTAGAATTTTTATCTGCATCCGAATAAACTGCTACAGATTTGTGTCCTAAGATTTTACAACTTTTAATAATACGTATTGCTATTTCTCCGCGATTAGCGATTAGTATCTTTTTCATTTCTTATCAATTATATACGGCATTTTTGAATGGTTACCATTTGTTGACTTTTCACTAGAATTTTTTTTTGATGAAATGTTATCTCTCAAGGCTTTAAGTATCTCTATTGCATTAGGAGTATCAGAATGGACACAAATTGTTTCACATCCCACATCAACATCGTTTCCTTGAATTGTTTGAACTTTATTTTCTTTAATGGCTCGCATACATCTCTCTACAGCACGGTCTGTTGGATAATATTGATTTCGGCCTTTTGCGATTACAAGATATCCTGTCTCGTCATATTCAAGATCTGAATAAAATTCTCCATAAAATTTTACTCCTCTCTCTTTATAAACTTTTTCATGGAACGTGTTGACCATCCCAAAAATTCCAACATTAAAAATTTCAGCTGCATCAGCTATCCCATTTGCAACATCCTCCTCTTTTGCAGATACTCCATATAATGAACCGTGAGGTTTAATGTGATTCAACGGCATATCAAATTCATCTAAGAATGCTTTAATGGCACCTGTTTGATACATAACCAAATTTTTTATTTCCTCTCGCTTCATTTTCATTGGTCTTCGACCAAAACCCACTAAATCTGGGTAAGCAGGGTGAGAGCCAACTTTTACATTATATTTCTTTGCAAGTTCGACTGTTTTTCTCATCGTATTTGGGTCTGAGGCGTGAAAGCCACAAGCCACATTAGCGGCATCAATAAATGGCATTATTTCTTCATCATCAGCAAATGAGTAAATACCAAAGCCTTCTCCCATATCGCAGTTCAAATCGACCATACTTATTAAAATTCCTTCTCATTACTAATTTACAGAAAATAAGGCTTTTATGTGAAAATCTTTTCCACATGTTGGAACAATTTTGATAACTTTTTTGATAATTTAGATATTATAATAGTACTTATATATAAGTAAGGAGGATAAAACTATGACATTGCTTAAAAAGTTCATAGCTATTTTAGCTGTTAGTTTTGTTGGTGTTGCAGGTAACTTAAATGCAGACATCCTAGACGAAATTCCAGCTGACATAAGAGACTTCGTTTATAATCCTGACTTTATGGATCCTAACCAGCCACTTGGCGAAAGTGTTTACAGAGATTGGAAAAGTGATAGACCGCTTCCTTGGACTATTGGTTATGCAAGCTCTTACGCAGGTAATCTATGGAGAAAAGGTGTGATGGAGAGATTATATGGTGACTACTTACCTAAAATGAAGGAAGCAGGTATTCTAAATGATATCGTTGTTACCCAATCGAACCTGAAAGACGCAGTTCAAATTCAACAAATGAGACAGTTGACTGATCAAGGAGTTGATGGATTAATAGTCTGTTGCTCAAATCCTGTCGCTTTGAATCCTACAATTGAATATGCATATGGAAAAGGTGTTCCAACTGCATCAATGACAGGTTATTTAACTTCAGAGTATGCGATCAGTACATCAGTTAATTATAAATTGACGGGTTATTATATAGCTTCATGGTTAGCAGAGACCATTGGTGGAGAAGGTAACGTTGTGATCATGGAAGGAATTCCAGGAACATCAGCATCCGACTCACAGCACCAAGGTATGTTAGACGGTTTTGCGGAATACCCTGACATTACAGTTGTTGCAGAAATTGCACATATGTGGACTCCACAAATAGCACAAGCCGAACTACAAAAGTGGCTATCAGCTAACACAACACAAGTTGATGGTTTTGCAGTTCAGTCTTCAGGTGAGTCAGGAGCACTTAATGCTCTCGAGTCATCAGGTAGACCTATGGTGCCTATGGCTTTAGGTGGAGAAATCGGAGCATTCTGTTACTGGAGAAATAATCCAGACTTCATCGATAGAGCTGTCTATGCATGGCCTCCAGGAGATGATGCAGAATTTGCAATGAATGTTCTTTTAAGAACTATGAAAGGTCAGGGTCTAAAAATCCAATCTATCCTAGTTCCTCCATATGAAGAAGATGTAGAGACTATTCAGTCTTTTGTTCCTGAAGATTGTGACAGAAACTCAAGTGAGTTTAGAACTGTTGGAATTGAAAACTGGGCAAGTGATGAATATCTTAATAATTTCTTCGATAATGGTGAGGCATTACTATAATTTAGTTTATTAGTAATTAATGAATGAAGAAAAAAATCAAGACAGCGCCCCAAAAAAAAATGGGGCGCAGTCAAACTCCTCTAAAGTTGGGGGAGACATTTACGTTCAAGATGCCACTAAATCCTTTGGTGTAACAAAAGCCTTAAACGGGGTAAATTTCAAAGCTAATTTTGGTGAGATACACGCAATCGTTGGAGGTAACGGATGTGGTAAAAGCACTTTAGCAAAAGTAATATCTGGAGTTTTACCTTTAGATAAAGGTAAAGTTTCAATCATGGGGCAATCCCCTAATTCACCAATAGAGGCTCAAAGAGCTGGAATAGCAACTGTTTTTCAAGAAGTAATGATTGCTGAAGAAGCAACTGTTTATGAAAACCTATTCATTGGATACGATAGTTTTTTTGGTAAAAAATTAGCCCACCGAGAAAGAGTTGAGAAAGCAGCTTCTATAATGTTAGAGCTAGCAGGAGAGTTTGTTGATCCCTACACTATTGCAAGCCAATTATCACTGGGTATGAAAGCATGGATTACAATTGGTCGAGCCTTTTTGAGAAACCCAAAAGTTTTAATTCTAGATGAGTCTTCAGCTGCTCTAGACTTTGACTCAACCGAAAGACTTTTTGCAAAGATGAGAGCCTTAAGAGATGAAGGTGCTGCAATTTTTATTGTGACTCATAGAATTGCAGAATTAGTAAGAATAAGTGATCGTGCAACAGTTATGAGAGACGGTATAGATGTTGGTGTACTTGCTGGTGATGAAATTACTGAAAAAAATTTATTAGGATTAATGACAGGAGATAAAAAAATATCTACAGCATCCGAAATCAAAGCAACCCCTCCAGATTCTGTATCTGATGAAATTGTTCTCTCATCAAAAGACCTTAAAGTTTGGGAGACTGGAAATGAAATTAATTTTAATTTACCCAAAGGAGAAATACTTGGGGTAACAGGACTTGATGGACAAGGACAAGATAATTTTGTTAAAGCCCTTGCTGGCATAGACCAACCAATTAGCGGTGATGTAATAGTTAAACAATCTGATGAAGAAAGAGAAAGAACAAAAAAAAATTATACAACAGTTGAAAGTTTATTAGATGCAAAAAAAAGTGGAATTGGGTATGTCTCTGGTGACAGAAAAAAAGAAGGAATTTTTCCAAACATGAGTATCTATGAAAATATGGTTATCCCTTTATACAAGGGCAAGCAAGCTAAGACCTCTGGAGGCTTTATTGGTTTTATAAAGTGGATGGAATTAAACGGGATTTTTGATTGGGAGGTAGAAAGACTAAGCATCAAAACTGGCCCAAAGAATAATCTAATTACATCTTTAAGTGGGGGAAATCAGCAAAAAGTAATGATAGCTCGCGCATTTACAACTACTCCAAAAATTTTAATTCTTAATGACCCTGCTAGAGGAATTGATGTTGGAGCAAAAAGAGATTTATACAAACACCTAAGGAATTTTGTAAATGATGGAGGAACAGCTATTTTCTTATCTAGTGAACTGGAGGAGTTTATTGGTTTATGCCATAGAGTATTAGTTTTTAGAGACGGTAGTATCTTTGAAACTTTTGAGAAAGACGATATTAATCCAAACACTATACTTGAAGGGATGTTTGGCCATACCAAAAAAAATACAAATGGAAGTTCAACCTCAGTTTCTAACGATACAAAAGTATCGAAAAGCAATAATCCCCAAAATAGTCATATTGTTCAAAAGGTATCAAAACCCTCTAATGTTCAAGTCGTAGACTTCAGTAAAAAATCAGATCAAAAAGATAAAATTAAAATTAAATATTTTTAGGCTAAATGGTTCAAGAATATAAAAATTCAGATTTAGATCTATTCCAAAAAATGAATATCCAAGATCCAAAGGATAATTTTGTAAATAAAAAGAAAAGAATTAAATCTTCAAATGCTGATAAGAAATTAGGTTTCAATTATGCACTTCAAGATATAAATAACTTTAAAAATATTGAAAACACAATAACTAATGATAAATCAAAAAAAAACGACAGTGTTTTTTTTAATCAAATTGATGTGGATGACTACAGTGGTTTTAAAGATATGTATCCCCATAAAATATCTTTAGAACAGGCAACTAAAAAAAAACTATCTGTAAAAAAACATTTTAATGAAGATGGAACTTATCCTTCTTTTGATCAAGATATTATTACAGCTAATGAAACAAAAATATTTAATGGTATTTATGATGAACCAAAATTCTTACCCGGTGGAGATAAATACTTATTAATTGAGTTTGGTAATATTATGAATCTAGAGTTAAATTTTAAAGCCCAAGGTTTATCAAAATTAATTGAACAAGCGAAAATTAATGGAGTTTATGAAACGTTACCATGCTTTGCATCCATGATCGTTCACTACAATCCCGATGAAATTGGATATATAGATCTTATAAAAGAACTTAAATCTTTATTAAAAGAACTCAAAGATAATGACGATACTATTGTAAATAGCAGACTTTTTCACTTCCCTACTGTCTATTTAGACAAATGGACAAAAGAAGCAATTGAGGATTATATTTCAAAAATAGCTCTAAAAAAGTCTGATCCTGAATTTATTGTCGAATTAAATAATTTAGATAATGTTGACCATTTTGTGAGAGTTCACTCTGGTACAGAATATTGGGTCGCGTCTCTTGGGTTTTGGCCAGGTCTACCTTTCACTATGCCTTTAGATCCCCGATGTAAGTTAACAGCGCCTAAGTACAACCCTCCAAGAACATGGACACCAAAAGGAACTGTTGGCATGGGCGGGTCATCAACTGCTATATATCCAGACCGTCTTCCAGGTGGATATCAAATATTTGGTCGAACCCCAGTTCCAATATGGGATCCAGAAAAAAACTTTGATGTGTTCAAAGATAGTATTTGTTTATTTAGACCTGGAGACAGAATCAAATTTATACCTTGTGATTATGATGAGTTCGAGATGATCGAAAAAAAAGTTAAAGAGAAAACATATAAATATGACCTCATTGATGAGCACAAATTTTCAATAAAAAAATATAAACAATGGCTAACACAATTAGACCATAATAAGAAATTTTAAATGTTTGAAGTTATAAAACCAGGTTTAGAAACATCTGTACAAGATTACCCTGGAAGAATTGGATTTCTAAATCAAGGTTTCCCCCCTTCTGGACCTATGGACAGTTGGTCATTTAGGCTTGCAAATCTTCTTGTAGGGAACCATGAAAATACGGGTGCACTTGAATGTCAGTATACAGGCCCTACTCTTAAATTTGAAAAAGATCATGTTATTTCAATTTGTGGTGCAGATATGCAACCAAAAATTGATGGGAGGTCTATTCCAATGTGGGAAAGTATAATGGTGAAATCTAATCAAACTCTTGAACTTGGTTTTACTGTTACTGGTGCCCGATCCTATATTGCTTTTTCTGGAGGCATTGACTCAGAAAAATGGTTGGGTTCTCAATCGACA
>CABXST010000034.1 GCA_902514885.1 uncultured Alphaproteobacteria bacterium
TTTTCTTTTGGTAAATTAGTCATTTCTGTTCTGACATAACCAGGAGCAATAGCATTCACTCGAATGTTTTGATTGGCATAATCACTCGCTAAACTTTTCGTCATCATATGGACTGCAGCTTTAGATGCATTGTAAGCTGTTTGAGGTTGAGGAATGTTTGACACCAATCCTGAAATAGACCCAATATTTAAAATAACTCCTTCACCCTGTTTTTTCATGGGTGGTATTGCAGAGCGACACATACGAAAAACCGCATCAACATTAAGATCCATAATTTTATCAAGTAAATCGTCATTAAATTCTTCTGTATCACCATGTTGAGCGACACCAGCATTATTAACAACGATATCGACTCTTCCATGTTTATCTAAAGTGTGGTCTATGGCTTTTTGAGGAACTGATCTATCGATTAAATCCCCCTCATAAAAAGAAACTTCATAATTAGCTTTTTTTAGTTCTTCTATTCCTCCGAGGGGATCTGTTCTATTTACTAAAACTAACTTTGCACCAACCTCACCGAGAGCATGAGCTATAGATAGCCCAATTCCCCTTGTGCCTCCTGTTATAAGAGCTACTTTTCCATCAAGTTTAAATTTATCTAAAAACATTTTTTACAACTATATACTTATTATATTTAATAAAATAATGACATTTTAGTGAAAATGCTAACGAAAACTATTGTTTTGAAGCAAATCCCATGATGTTTACATTGTGACCATATGTAATATAATTGAGACGTTTTTATATCTTGAAATTAGTTTCATCTAATTAAAAAATAAAAACATTCTTATAGGAGGAAATAATATGAGAAAAATACTATTTGCCTTAGTGGCATCCATCTTCTCTTTTTCAGCAATGGCTGGCGGTCATGCTGATTGGTTTAAAGAAGCTGGTGCTCCATACAAAGGCACGGTACTGCAAGGTGTAGCTGAAAATACACCTCCAGGACAATTTGCTGGTGAAGTTTTAGCAAAAGAATTTGAAAAACTTACTGGCATTAAAGTCCAATTAGAAAATACATCATGGGATCAGATGTATGATAAAGCAATTAAGGATATGGAAGCTAACTCAGGTATCTATGACTTTGTTTATATTGAACAAGACATTGTCTATGACTACTTAAATAGAGACTTCTTAGTTAATATTACTGAAGGTTTAGCTAACAATCCTGATCTTCAAGCACCTGGTGTAAGTCTAGATGACTTTACAACCTTCATCGATTATTTCAAAGATGGATCAGGTGATGTATTTGGTGTACCAATGGAAGCATTCATTAAGGTATACTTATACAGAAAAGATCTTTTTGAGAGAGCTGATGCCAAAGCTCAATTTAGAGCACAATATGGTTATGGCTTAACTCCAGCCACATCTTTTGATCAATACAGAGACAATGCTGAGTTCTTTACTCACTTCTGTGCTGCAGAAGGTATGGAGTGTTGGGGAACAACCGTTCAAGGACACACTGGTCACCCAGCGTCAACTTATGAGTTCTTAGAGTCAATCGCACCTTCTTTTGGTTTATATAACTGGGGTGTAAATATGGACTCTTATCAATCATGTGTTGAAAATGGTGGACAGTTAAACGGTGGAAGAGCTAAAGCTGCTCTTAACTTCTGGACACAATTATTACCATTTGCTCCACCTGAGGCTCTTCAGAGTACTTGGAGTGAAGTTGGATCATCTTTTGCTGCAGGAAGAGCTGCACAGGGATGGGTATATGGTGAAAATGCTGCATGGATTGCAACTGATGCTGAAAAATCAGCTGTTGTTGGAAATGTTGGTGTAATGTTACCTCCTACTGCACCCGGTGTTATGACACAGGCTGCATCAGGTAATGGTTACATTGGTTACTATGATGGAGGTGCCTATGGTATTCCTCACTCATCTAAAAACAAAGAGGCAACTATGCTTTGGTTGCAGTATGTTGCTTTAAATGAGCACCAAGCTGATTGGGCTATTGCTGGCGGACGTATCACACACAAAGGTACATATGCCGACCCTAAAGTTATGGCTGTTGACGAGCAAGCAGATGGTTACTTTACTCTTATGAGAGATACTGGCTTTTTATACGCCGGTGCTCCTCCGTTCCCATTCCATGGTGCGGGTAGAGGTGCAATTGACCCATTCATTTATAGTGCTTTAGCAGGTGAAATGACACCTGAAGAGGCTCTTGATGGTGCGTGTCAAGCTTTAGACACAGTAATGTCTGACCTCGGTTACCAAAACTAAATAATACTTTACAAAGGGAGGCGCAAATGCCTCCCTTTTACTTTTAATGCTATCTAAAAATAAAACTGGCTGGCTACTTTTATCTCCAACAATATTAATCCTAATTTTAGTAGGATTGGTTCCTTTCTTTTATGTTTTATATGTTGGTTTTTTTAAATGGAATCCTCTAGCTGTTGATCCTTCTATGCAATTTGAAGGCTTTGCTCTTAACTATAGAAGACTTATTTTTGATGAAGTTTTTTTGGAATCAATATGGCGTTCAATAAAATTTTCAGTAGTTACATTAACTTTAGAGCTAACACTTGGCTTTTTGCTTGCCCTCTCTTTACTAAGTTCATTCCCTTTAAAATCATTCTTTAGAAGTGTACATACCCTTCCCTTGGTCATCGCACCAATTGTTGTTGGATCTATTTTTAAATTATTCACAGTACAAGGATTGGGGCCCCTCCCTCACTTATTAAAAGATTATTTTGGGTATACCTTAAATTATGGATTAAATGCCGATCAGGCGTTTTGGATGATTGTCATTATGGATGTATGGCACTGGACGCCATTTGTAACCTTAACTTTATTAGCGGGATTAAGTGCACTACCCCAAGACCCATATGAGTCTGCTAAAATAGATGGTGCTAATAATTTTCAAATTTTTGTGCATATAACCATACCTATGATGGTTCCAGTTTTGATTGTTGTTATTTTTATAAGATTAATGGACTCATTAAAGATTGTTGATGAAGTCTGGATGTTAACTGGAGGTGGCCCTGGTTATGCAACACGATTTACTGGTATTCACATTTGGAAAGAGGTATTTGAGAAAAGGTATTATGGACTAGGGTCTGCAATGTCGATTTTATATTTATATATCACAATAGTCATTTGCTGGGTTCTATATAGTGTGATGGTTTCAAGGGGAAAAAATGAAGACTAAAAAAGCTTTTGCTAAACTGGGGACTACTTTTCTTTGGAGTCTACTTACGATTATCACACTCTTCCCCATTTACTGGATGATTTTAGTTTCTACAAGAACACCAGTTGAATTATTTGGTAAACCAGATTTAAGTCCCACTTTTTTTGAGAAGGTCCATTGGAAAAATTTTACAAAACCATTTCTTGATGGAATTTACTCTGATTATCTATTCAACTCTATAATAGTTGCTACCTCAAATGCTGCTTTAGTGACAATTCTTGCATTAATGGCTACTTATGCTCTCTCTAGATTTAAACTACCAGGATCTGAAAGTATATTTTTTTGGACTATGACTAATCGAATGGCACCTCCAGCAGCTTTTTTATTACCATTGTTTTTATTGTTCTCTACTGTTTTTAAATTTGGTGACTTTACTTTGTTTGATACAAAAATAGGATTGATTTTATTATATTGTGTTTTTAATTTACCTTTTGCAATATGGCTCTTAAAAGGAATTATTGATGGGATACCTAGAGAATTAGATGAAGCTATGATAGTAGATGGTGCAAGTTTATTTACAATATTTAGGAAGCTAATAATACCATTGGCAGCTCCTGGTATAGCAGTTACGTCTTTATTAAGTTTTCTATTTGCCTGGAATGAGTACTTATTAGCATCTACATTAACAAGTGTTTATGCAAGAACAATACCAACAGGATTATCTGAATTTGTTACTACTACTGGAACTAACTGGGGAACTATGGCTGCTGTTGCATTAGTGTCTATGATCCCTGCTTTGCTTTTTTTATTTGCAGTTCAAAAACACATAGTAGCGGGTTTAACATTTGGAGCGGTGAAAGGTTAATATGAAAAAAAGAGGTTTTATCCCCTTAAATACCAATTGGTTTGATAGGTTGTTTATTGGGGTAATAAGCTACATTGCATTACAGTTATTCTGGATGAGATTTCTGGAAAGCATTGTTTCTTTAAATTTTGCAATAGGAATAGGTATATTGTGGATAATTTACGTTATTTGGAAAGGCTAAATAGAAAGGATAAAATAACATGAAAGCACTAGTATTAGAAAAACAGTTAGAATTAAAATTACGTGATATTGATTTGCCCACAGAGGTAGGTCCCGATGATGTAAAAATTAAAATGCATACTGTTGGGATTTGTGGATCAGATATCCATTATTACGAACATGGAAAAATTGGACAGTGGAATGTTGATGCACCTATGGTTTTGGGACATGAAGGGTCTGGTACTGTAATTGCTGTTGGTAATAACGAAAAAATTTTAAAAGTTGGTGACAGGGTTTGTATTGAACCACAGGTCGTTAGTAAAAAATCAAAAGAATATAAATTGGGCATGTATAACTATGACCAAAAAGTTAAATTTTGGGCAACTCCACCGATACACGGTTGTCTTGCGCCTGAAGTTGTTTTTCCTGGGGATATGGTTTTTAAAATACCCGATAATTTATCTTATGCTGAAGGAGCGATGGTGGAACCTCTTGCTGTTGGTATGCAGGGTGTCACTAAAGCTAAAATTAAACCAGGGCAAATTGGTTTGGTTATGGGCTGTGGTCCCATTGGTCTTGTTACAGGTTTGGCAGCATTAGCTGGAGGATGTTCAAAAGTCTATATTGCTGATGTACTAGGTGATAAATTAAAGATGTGCGATCACTATCCTGACTTGATTCCAGTTAATTTAACTACCGAAAATTTATCTGAGAGAATTATGGATGATACTGGTGGTTGGGGAGTTGATCGTTTTTTTGAGTGTAGTGGTGCAGTCAAAGCTTACGAGTCAATTTTTTCATGTTGTTCACCTGGAGCTCATGTCGTGCTCATTGGTAATAATGCAGAACCAGTGCCAATGAATTGGGCCATTTTGTTTGCTAAGGGGTTAGAATATCAAACTGTTCATCGATACTCACATCAGTATGAACCTTCAATTAGACTATTAGGAAGTGGAAAAATTGATGTAAAACCAATGATCACTCATACATTTAAGTTTGAAGAGAGCGTTGAGGCTTTCGAAAGAGCGGCGGAGCACAGACCAACTGATGTCAAACTTCAAATTAAGGTAGATGAAGGAAATTAATATAGCTTTAAATAATACCTGAGAATATAAAGAAGAAACTATCTTGTAGTGTATCCACCATCAACTACTAGTACTTCACCAGTAACGTAGCTTGATGCAGGACTACATAAAAAGAGTGCAGCAGATGCAATTTCGTGAGGTTCTGCCATCCGTTGCATAGGTGTTTGTTTATCCCAGGTGGAGTACCAATGCTCATATTTTTTTGGTAAATTTGTAATATCCGTTTTCACATAACCTGGGGCAATAGCATTCACTCGAATATTTTGATTGGCATAATCACTCGCTAAGCTTTTGGTCATCATATGGACCGCAGCTTTGGATGCATTATAGGCCACCTGTGGTTGAGGTATGTTAGAAACTAATCCTGACATTGATCCAATATTTAAAATAACTCCCTCCCCTTGTTTTTTCATTGGTGAGATTGCCGATCGACACATACGAAAAACTACATCTAAATTAATATCCATAATTTTATCTAACATATCATCATTAAATTCATCCGTATCCCCGTGCTGAGCTACGCCAGCATTATTAACAAGGATATCGACTCTTCCATGTCTTTCTAAAGTAAAATCTATAGTTTTCTGTGGTACAGAACGATCAAGCAAGTCACCCTCGTAAAAAGACACATCATAATTAGATTTTTTTAGTTCTTCTATTCCACCATTTTTATCTTCTCTATCAATTAAAACTAATTTTGCACCAGCCTCACCAAGAGCATGGGCAATAGATAGGCCTATCCCTTTTGCACCTCCAGTGATATGGGCAATTTTGCCATCTAATTTGAATTTATCTAAAAACATTTACCCCCCAGAATTAAAATTAATATAATATTTAATATAATACATGAAAACTTTTGATTTCATAATCGTCGGCGGTGGAACTTCAGGTACTATTACTGCAACAAAATTAGTTGAAAATGGTCATTCTGTTCTTCTAATAGAAGAAGGTGGAAATAATAATAATCCTTTATTATCAATGCCCGCTGGATGGATACCAATGTTAGATGGAAGTCCTTATTTAAAATTCTATAAATCTATTGTTCAGCCTCAACTTAATAATCGTCAACATGATATTGCACAAGCAAAAGTTCTTGGTGGGGGCTCCTCTGTTAATGGAATGGTTTATATGAGAGGTAAGCCGTCTGATTATCAAAAGTGGGTAGAAGAGACAGGTGATGATAGATGGAGTTGGCAATCATTATTAGAAAGTTATAAAAGATTGGAAAATAATCAAAGATTATCAGGTGGTTTTCATGGATCTGATGGAGCAATTAAAGTTTCTGACCCAGGATATGTAGCCAAAGGTTCGGATTTGTATATTAAGTCAATGCAAAATTTAGGATTGCCTTATAATAGAGATTTCAATGATGGCGAACAGTACGGAGTGGGTTTAATGCAATACACTATCGGTGATGGAAAGAGAAGTGATACGGTGTCTACTCTTCTAAAACCTTTATCAAATAATAAAAATTTACAAATAAAATTAAATACTATTGTTACAAGAGTTATTATAGAAAATAAGAAAGCAACTGGGGTAGAGGTAATATCCAAAAAGAAAGTTGATAAATATTATGGAAAAGAAATTATTCTAACTGCTGGATCTTTGGTTTCTCCAAAAATATTGATGCATTCAGGCATTGGTGAAGAAACTCAACTCAAAAAGTTTGGAATAGAAATCAAAGAAAAATTAGAGGGTGTTGGCAAAAACCTTCAAGATCATCATGAGGTTCCTTTTATTTCAAGAGCAAAAAAGGGGTATGGATATTTTAGACAAAATAAAGGATTAAGAATGATCAGAAATGGAATTCAATACTTGTTGTTTAAGTCAGGGCCAGTAACATCAAACGGTGTTGATTGTTGCTCATTTTTGAATCCTGATGATTTAAAAAATCAAAATGAACCAAAAGTAAAATTATACTGTGTACAAATTATGTATACAGATAGAGACACAAAAGGAATTAAACCCGATCATGGTGTTACTTTAACTCCATGTATTATGAATCCGAAGTCCAGAGGAGAAATAACATTAAACTCTTCTAATCCTTTAGATCTTCCAAACATAAACCCTAATTTTTTAAGCAATGATGATGATATTGAAACATTTATTTCCAGTCTTAAACTGGCAAGAAAAGTTATTAATACAAAACCCTTATCAGATATAATTTTAGAAGAAATACTTCCTGGTAAAAATGTCAATGATGATCAATCGCTGACAAATTATTGTAAAAAGATGGTCAAAACTAATTGGCACCCAGTTGGAACTTGCAAGATGGGAAAAGATAGTGATGATATGGCGGTTTTAAACTCAAAGCTTCAAGTTAAAGGTATTGAAAATTTGAGAGTTTTTGATGTGTCTATGATGCCGAATATTGTTGCAGCTAATACAAACGCACCTGCGATGGCAATAGCTGATAAAGCTACTGATATTATGCTAGAAAATTAGCTTTGAACTCTGAGTCCTTAGATAATCAGTTACTACTTTTAAATGAGAGTAACCTTGAAGCAATTCAAAAACCAATTTTAAAACCAAATTATATTCGATCAAATTTAACTGCTGGTATTTTACATATTGGAGTCGGAAATTTTCACAGAGCTCATCTTT
>CABXST010000035.1 GCA_902514885.1 uncultured Alphaproteobacteria bacterium
GACAAAAAATAACCATGATTGCAATACTCCCACACTCACCATTGGCTTAAAGCCACCCGATACAACATAAAAAAGAACAACAGCAGTTAATGCCCACATTGCCGAGTCTCTGGAAATTTCACCACCACTGATAAATTCTACTACATTACCAGTAGAGCCCATTATAATTCCTAAAAATGGAACAGCGAAAAATAGCCCAATAATTAAAACAACAATTCTTAATGTATTACTTTGGTAGTATTTAAAATACATTTCACCTGGTGTTATAAAGTTATACTTCCTACTTAGCATCCATTGGCGTTTAAAAAATAATATGCTTCCCAGTGGGATAGTAATTACAATAGCTGCAGTAGCAAGAAAGGAGTATCCATCAGCATGGACCAAAGAGGGAAAAGATATAATAGTGATACCTGCGAACGTTGCTACAGTTGCAGAGAAAAAGAATACCCAAGGTGATACACTCCTATCAGCTAAATAGTACGCCTCTGGTGTATTATTTTTTCTTAAAGTTCTTGCACCCCAAAAAAGACAAAAGCTAATATAAAGTAAAAGAAAGAAAAAAAACCAATATAGATTAGCGACCATAATTCAGTTTTGAATTAAGATTTAAAGTCAGTCTTTTCCTTAATTATTCTGAGTGCTTCTTGTAGGTATACTCTAAAAACTTCATGATTTTCACTCATTGGAAAATGACCAATATCTCTCATTTCAATATAAACGCCTCCTTTAATTTGTCTTGCCGTATCTTCGGTTGCTTCAGGTGGTGTTAAATAGTCGTATGTTCCAGTTAACATTATTACAGGACATTTATGGCCATCAATATTTTGAAGTTCATCTCTTAGGTCGTGATCGACAGAGTAAAAGTGAAGGTCACCTTTGAATGCTTCCGATCCTTGTGTGTAGTAATGCCAAGTAAGCCATCTATCCATATCTGGGGATTGTGGGGCCATTAAATCCCAAACTCCGCTTCCGCAAACTTGTGCTGCATTTGCATGAGGATGTCTCCACCAATCAATATAAAAACCCGGTGAATAATGAGCTGCCTCGACGGGAATGACAGCTTTAAATTTATTTGGATATTTTAGAGCTAATTGGAGTGCAACATTTCCTCCAAAAGATGAACCCATAAATATTGGGTTATCAAGATCCAATGCCTTACATAGTTCAATAATAAAATTACAATAGTGATCGGCAGTTAATTTATACTCTTCTTTCCACCATTCTGTATTATGTGGTGGATCTGATTTACCATGTCTAGGTAAATCATAGGCAATAACTTGATAGTTTTGGGTAATTTCTTCGTCTTCTAATAAACCTCTCCATTGATGATTATGGCAACCGGCAGTGTGCTGACAAATTAACGGCGTACCTTTTCCGTTTGAGAGATAAAAAACTTTATACTGTTGACCGTCTACTTCAATTGTAACATATCTACCTATGGGGTCATGATGCTTTACTGCCATTGATTGATCCTTTCTAAATTAAATATCATACTGGTACTCCTGATTGTCTTAATAGCTCAAACTGCACAGTGAAGTTTCTTAAATTTTGCATTAAGACTAAATGGTTTCCTTCAATCTTTAAATCTTCTCTAAATGATGCTGCGTAAATTCCATGAAACATTGGTTTTGGAATTGGCTTTGCGAATTCTCTCCATGTTTGTTCGGAAGCTCTTAAAGCAAAGTCATAAGGATCAAGTCCACCAGGATCAGTATTTATATTTTTAACTTTACCATCATGCATTTCAATTATTGCCTTTGCACTTCCCATATCAAATAGAAAAGAGCAAGTGTAGTATTTTGCCATTGCTTTGATTGTTTCATCTTTTTCTGTGAGCTCTTTATATTTTTTTGCCCACGATTTTATATCCATGCTCATTTTTCTAACCTATTTCTTTTTTGGATTTTTTTTTGCATCTTCATCAAATCTCATATGTTTGTCTTTTTTAGGATCATCGTAGTCACCTAAAATATTTCTTATGTTACTTGCTTCTCCTGGAGACATTCCTATTTCTTTCAACAAGCTATCCAAGAATGGCTGCTGCGCTCTGTATCTTAGCGCAGAGTTGACAACATTGTCCGCTAAAGAGCCTTTCTTTGAGTAACCACCCGACGATGCCGATGAACCTTCATTACCTTCACCACCTTCAGTTGAACCACCTCCTTGGCTAAATCCAGGAAGACCATTTACATCTACTACTTTTATGGAGTCAATATTTTGCATAGGTCTTACCCATTCTCTTATTATACCCTCAATCTTTTCGGCTAATTTTTGTCTTAAGGCACTTCTTCGACTTGCATCGCTTCTTGCATTTTCAGCTTCATTAAGAGCTTTTTTACCTGCAGCTTCAATTTCATATCTTATTTTTGCTGCCATAGAGGCTAATTTCTCACGTTCTGCATTTTTACTTGCATCAATTACACCTAAAGCTTTTGCTTTTTCAGCCTGTTCTACATCACGAATAGTGTTTACTTTTTCTTCAGCTTCAACTGCTTTGGCTCTTGCATTTTCTTCTTCCATCTTTGTCTTTAATACAGATTTTGATTTCTCAAGAACTTCAAGCTGTTTTTGTTTCTCCTCAATTTCAATTCTTTTGGCTTTTTCAATGTCTAAGACTCTAGTCTCTTGTTCAGCTGAAATTTTAAATGCATCAACATTTTTTTGTTGAGCAGTTTTAGCATTCTTAATTTGTTCTTCAGCCATGATATATGCCTCTTCAGACTCGTATCTTTTTCTTGCTTCTTCTTTAGCGGTCTGAGCTTTTTCTTCGGCTAGTTTAATATCTACTGAACGTTGTTTTTCTAACCTACTAAATTCAACATCTCTCTCTAATTCAAGAATTGTTTTTTCAGTTTCAATATCTTTTTGCTTAATTTCTATTGAAGTTTGTTGTCTAAACTCATTTTGTTCTTTTCTTCTTTTTTCAATTTCTTGAATAAGCATAGTCTCTTGAAGACTCTTTTCCATTTCAACAAAATCTTTTTTACTGATTTTTGCAATCTCAACATCTTTTTCAGATGCAATTTCTGCCAACTCTGACTCTTTCTCTTTATCAGCTTTTGTTTTTATAGTTTCAGTATTTTCTATTGCTCTTTGTTGTTCAATCTCTCGCTTTTGTTGATACTTTGAAAATTCCTCTTCCTTTTCAATCTCAAGTGTTTGTTTGATTGATTGAAGATTTTTATTTCTAATACTCACTTCAGTATCTTTTTCGATATCGTTTCTTTTCTTTTTTCTTGACTGAGTGAATTCTGTTATTTGAGTCAAACCCTCAGCATCGAAAGTATTTGAAGGATCAAAAACACTAACTGGAGCCTGGTTCAAAGATGTAAGTGATACAGTCTCAAGCTCTAATCCTGTGTGTTTAATAGCTTCCTCTACATGGGTTGCTACTTTTTTTATATACTCAGAACGATTTTCTTGAATTTCATCTAAGCTCATTTTTGCAGCTACAACACCTAAGCCATCTACAAATCTTCCTTGAACTAGGTCTTTTAGGTGATCAGGTTCTAAAGTTCTTTTTCCGAGTGTTTGAGCGGCTATTGATACTGCTTCATTAGTAGGTGCAACTCTGACATAAAACTCTGCGGTAACTTCTGCACGCATTCTGTTCTTTGTGATAAATGATTTTCCACCATTTCTTTGAACTTCAATGCATAAAGTCTTCATGCCTACAGATGTGATATTGTGAATTATAGGTAGAACGAAGGCACCACCACTTATCACGACTCTCTCACCTCCCATACCTGTTCTAACAAACGCTATTTCTTTTGAGGAGCGCCTGTATAGCCAGTGAAGTAAGTAAACTATAATTGCTATTGCTAGAGCTATTAAAATTATAACTGCAATAATATCTGCACCACTAGTAATGTTCATACCTGTATATCACCTCCTAAATCGATGTTACTGTCCATTTACTTTCATGTCCTGTATTGCTGCTTTGTAAATAATAAGACCGAAAACGATCTTATTTAAAAAATCTGCTAAATTATAAATTATATTAACGCTGTTAGGGTCGATGCCACCACCTAAGTGTTCAATAAAGTATCCCATTGGATAAATTGCCCATCCTATTGTAATTATTAATCTATTAGAGAAGAAAACCATTTGAATATTCTCATTTCCACATCTAGCATTTGCTCTCCCAGCTTCTCCAACATAAAGTTCACCTAAAATATATAACCAACCAACTAACCAAACAATAAATCCAAGAGTTTTACTCATATACCCTGCTGCACCTAAAAATCCTGCAACTACAAAAACTAGTGTGCCTACTAACAGTCTCCAAAACATTCCTTGTTTAACTTTTACAACTGACATTAGCATTGCGTAAAAAATTAGAACAAGCATTGGGAAGTTTAAAAACCAATCTATGTATCTTAAGAGGGTTGGAGCTGTTCCACTTACAACCCATAAATTTTTAATGAAAAAATAGTGAATAGATGACATCAAGCAGACTACTGCAATCATAGTCATGGGTGTATGGAACCTTGGACTTACTTTACTTCTCTCGAAAAAAAAGAAAAGCGTGGCACCTATCATACCTACTGATATTAACCAAAAAGACCCCCCAACAATATCGTAGGGAAGTAGCATCTTATTCATTTAAATCTATTCCTATTATAACCATATTAACCATGTAATTTACTTAATAATAATTTTTGTTTCATATATTGAAATAAATATTCATTTGTAAAACTAAAATAGTTGTTGATAGATATCATTAAATTTGCTCCCTGATGTGAGGGGCTCTGGAATAAAGAGCAACAAGAGGTAGTATTAACAATCCAAAAATGAATTGTTGACCCTCAAAACTTAAACCTAATCCTGCCAAAAAGGTGCTAATAACCTGTAATGCAAGAACACCTATAACAGTAAAACCATATCCTCCATATCCTCCTAGTAATGAAGTGCCCCCAACAGCCACTGCAGCAACAGTTAAAAAGAGGTACTGATCTCCAACCCCTATAAAACCTCCTCCGCTCCAACCAAGAAGCATCGATCCTGTTGCGGCAGATGTAAATCCACTGATAACAAAAACTCCAACCCAATATGCTCTCTCAGAGATTGATAGTCTATCAGCTGATAGCCTTTTACCTCCAACAGCGTAAAGGTTTCTTCCCCATTTTGTGTGTCTCAAACCAACTATTAATAAGACAGAAACCAGGATCCAAATTAAAATTACAGGGGGTATCGGTAAACCAAAAAACTTTCCATTTAATGAAGCAAGATTCTTCAACCAGTCTGGCACGACACCAAAAACCGTACCTCCAGTTACAGTCGGAAGTGAAACTAATATTTGAACTCCGCCAACAACCATAAAGCCAACACCAAGCGTGACTATTAAAGATTGTCCCTGCAGATTAAAACTTATTAGACCATTAAATAGTCCAACTAATGTTCCAAATGCCAAGATTACAATGAATGCAAGCCATGGAGGAACTCCCAAAGAAATTAATGACATTAGACCTAAATTTGTAGCACCTATTAAAAATGGAATTGATAAGTCAAGGCCACCTAACATTACAACAAGTGTTTGGCCAATTGTTGCTATACCTAAAAATGAGGCGAAAACCAACATTGACTTTATATTTTGTAGAGACAGAAAACCATCTATGGAAACTGATCCGATAATAAAAAGGCCAACTAAAACAGCAACACCAATAATGACACTTTTGTTAATATTTAAAAACTTATATGCAATGAAAGCTAATATTAAAAAACCTAATAGAATAATTGCTGAGACAACAGTTCTTCCAGAAAAGAAACCTGGAACTAGGAAACATAGAAGAATAAATAAACCTAATAATAATAAAAATCCTGTAACAGCTATCCAGTTTCTAGCAATTAAATCCCAAAATACACCTCTTTTATTTATTGTTTCTGTTTCATCAATGTTTGAGACATTTGGGTCTTTTTCTTCAGAAGTATAGGACCATCTAACTAGAAAAAAGTGCCATCCCCAAAGGACTATTGCAACAACAGCCACCGAATAAAATGCAACTTGTATCCAATCAGTTCTGTCAACGTATCCAAGGACAGCTGTGCCTATACCTGCTGCAACAGCAAAAAAAATTCCAAGGCCTTTTAAAAAATTATGAGTTCTCTTTTCCATTTATCTAAACTTTTCTATCCTCTGATAAACCTCCCCATTTTTCAAGCCCTTCTTGAGATTTCAATTTTACTTTATAAACACTAAATGCTTGCCAAATTAGTGGTGAAATTGCAATTCCAACTGCTGTTATTAAAATCATTTTCCAATAAGGGTAACCAATTGCAAAAAACATTGCAGACCATGTTAAAGCACCAATGCTTAAAATTGGAATATAGGGTTTAAAAGTACTAAAATTTATTCTTCCTCTCATAGTTAAATATGTAAAAAATTGAAAAATAAATATTGCAAATATAATAAGTGCTGCTTCTTTTAACCAACTAATATTTTCAGATATAAACTCTCCGCGTGTGGGGCTGGTATAAAACACTGAAGACGTGTCTCCCACTATTAATTCTGTAATTATTGGTGAGTAATATCTACTACCATCATCAGAAATTATTGTTCCAGAAGGAGAGGCTAAAAAATAAACTGCAATTATTGCCAACAATCCAAGAAAAATAATAAAGACATTATTAAGATTTACTTGTGAGAATAATGTAGGTGCGGTGAGTAAAAAAAGAAGGAAACAAATTAATATAACAGCGTATCCATCTATGCCAAAGAAACTTTGTCTATTAGACTCTATTCCATAATAAGATATTGCAGCAAAGACAACTATAGATATAGCAATAGCAAACAACACGAGTGTTTGTGTTTTAATTTCACTTCTAAATTTTGGCATTGCAATAATAACTATTGCAGATGTGAAAAAGACTATGCCACCTAAAGTTGCAATAGCATATGCCAATCCAACCAAAATACTAGAAGATGAGGAAAGGTCTGGTAAACCAGCTCCTACTCGCAGATATTCTGACGTAAAATACTGTGGCGCATAATTAAGTATGTATTGTAAATTTGTTCCTAAGTCTGCATTGACAAAGTACACGTCTCTTGTGCCACTCCAAACACATCCAAAGAAAATAACTATAGATGCAATTATAAAAGATACAGTTGGACCATCTCTATGTTTAACTAATAAATAGACTAAATAAATTAATGCAGCTATGCCTATTGCGATGAACATCCAAACAGTTGAGTTACCTCCCTCTGAACAAGCTTTACCTGTAATTAAGCAGTCACTTCCTGACTCAAGAGCCTTTTCAAAAATTTCTGCATCTTTAGATTTACCACCAAAACCACCAACTGTTCCTCTTGTGACCTGATCGTATTTCATGTGAATTAAAACTGCTGTAGCGCTCAGT
>CABXST010000036.1 GCA_902514885.1 uncultured Alphaproteobacteria bacterium
AAGATAAGATTAGTACTGAAAGTTTTGATAACGTTGTTGTAGCTACCGGTCACTTTTCAGTTCCTTATATACCTGAGTATAAAGGTATGAGTTCTTTTCCTGGAAGAATTATGCACTCACATGATTTCAGAGATGCAGAAGAGTTTCGAAATAAAAACGTTGTAGTTTTAGGTAGTAGTTACTCTGCAGAGGATGTTGCCTTACAGTGTCATAAATATGGAGCTAAGTCCGTAACCATTGGTTTTAGAAATAATCCTATGGGATTTCATTGGCCAGAGGGAATGAAGGAAGTTCATTATATGGATAGGATTGAAGGCAATAAGGCAATATTTAAAGATGGAACTGTTCAAGAGATGGATGCTCTAATTTTGTGTACTGGTTACCTTCATCACTTTCCTTTTTTATCTGAAGAATTAAAATTAAAAACTCATAATAGATTATACCCTCCTAAACTTTACAAAGGGGTTGCTTGGCAAGATAATCCAAATTTGTTTTATTTAGGTATGCAGGACCAATTTCATACATTTAATATGTTTGACGCTCAAGCTTGGTATGTAAGAGACATCATCATGAATAAAATTTCGCTTCCTTCCAATGATGAAATGGAAAAGGATATTAAAAACTGGGTTAGTAAAGAGGAAGCATTAGAAGATGCCCATCAGATGATAGATTTTCAAACAGATTACTGTGTTGATCTTTGTTCATCTATTGACTATCCCAAGATTGATTTTGAGTTAATCCGTAAAAATTTTTATGAATGGGAGGATCACAAGGAGGAAAATATTCTGACTTACAGAGATAAATCCTTTCCCTCACCCGTCACTGGAACAGTTGGGCCTTCACACCACACCACATGGTTAGAGGCAATGGACGACTCTATGCAAACATACTTAAAGACTAAATAACTAGACAAATGTCCAATAAAACCCTCAATTTTATTGGCTGGATTTTGTTTATAATTTCTGCAGTTGGATTTATTATTTCCAGTATTGGAAGTTTTTGGGCGATGTTTGGCAGTTTATTTTTCTTCGTTGCGTGCTTTGTTTTTTTAATTCCCTTCTTTAGAAAGGATAAAAATAAAGATTAGGGAATATTTTTGTCTAAGCCCTTGGGAATTAATTTTTCTTTATCATAGAAAGGTAAATCTACTATTTCACACTCTAATAGATTACCGTTAACATCTTCAACCTTCACCTCGTGCTCTTTCCAATTATTAGCGTGATCAAATCTTACATAACCAACAAATTTATTTAAAGTGGGTGACCAAGTGCAAGCACTTAAATAGCCAACTTTTTGAGTTTGAGTTAGATATACATTTGATCGATGAACGATTGGTTTTTCAGAAGTTATTCCATATAGTTTTTTCTCATTTTTTTTTTCAAAAGCTTCTAGTGCTTTTTTGCCAATAAAATCATCTTTGCTTAAATCTACTAATGAACCAAGACCAGCATCGTAAGGATTCATAGATTGATCAAAGTCTGTGTTGTTGTCTAGTATTCCAGCTTCTATTCTTCTAATATCCATAGACTCTAATCCATCAAAAATCATACCCATTGGTTTACCAATTTCATTAATAGTATCCCAAATTTTTTTGTAATTTGTATCTGATCCTAGAGTATAAATTTCAAAGCCCAGCTCTGAAGTCCATCCTGTTCTTGAAATATAAACACTCTGATTTGCTATTTTAAAATAACCTGAGTGATAATACTTAAAGTTGTCATCTATTGAACCATTAGTTAATTGAATGATTATATCTTTAGATATTGGTCCTTGAATTTGAATAACTCTAGAATTTGGATCTGAAATCTTTATATTATACTTTTCTTGGTGTGCTTTTAACCATGTTTGAAGATGGCCATCTGGTTGGACGTACCAAAATTTATTTTCTTCTAATCTAAAAAAAACACCGTCAATAAAAATTCCACCGTCCTCATAGCAAGCAATTGCATACTTTCCTCGACCCACTTTCATATCGGATATTTTTCGACTGAAGATTTTATCTAAATACTCTGGAGCTTGTGGTCCTTCAATTTGGATTGGTTTTTCAGGAACGTCATACATAACAGCTTTTCTTCTAAGGCTCCAGTAAGCTGATTCAACATTATTTCCAACAGAAATTGGAAAATAACGATCTGCATAAACACCATAGGTGTTGCCTTTTTGATGATAAAAATCAAAATATGGCCCTTTATCAAATCTATTAATGCTTATAGGCAGAGATACTGATTTATCTAAAAAAACTGATGTCATTATTTATGAAACTAAAAATTAAGATTTTACTCTTGATTTAGTCGGGTCATAGAATGGAAAATTTACAACTTTAGCTTTTATTCTTTTTTGATGTCCATCCAACTTTCCAATTTCAACTTCCGTATCAAGTTCACAATATTTAATATTCATTCGACACAAGGCTATATTTTTATTTAAAACCGGTGATTTCATACCACTGGTAATAACGCCAACTTGCTCTCTTCCATCATTTGAGGGATGAACACAATCACCGTGGCCACAGATTTCATTTCCCTCGATTTCCAATCCCACTAATTTTCTTTGTGGATTAGCTTTTCTTTCAATCAAAGACTCTCTACCTATAAAATCATCCTCTTTTGATTTTAGGGGAACAGTAAAACCTATTCCCGCTTCAAAGGGATCAGTTTGGTCATCGAATTCATAATTTGCAAAAATTAAACCTGCTTCCACTCTAACCAAGTCGAGAGCATCTAAACCCATTGGAGTTATATCAAATTCTTTTCCTGCCTCCATGACTGCATCCCAAACCTCTGTCGCATTCTTAGGATGACAGAAAATTTCATACCCAAGCTCCCCTGTGTAACCAGTTCTTGAAACCATCAAAGGAATACCATCTAAAGTTTTTAATCTTGCGATTGTAAATCTAAACCATTCTAAATCATTCAGTGGGGTCTGATGAGGAGGAGTCCAAATTATTTTATTTAATATTTCTCTACTTTTAGGACCTTGAACAGATACATTATGAAGATTGTCAGTGGAAGACTTAATCCAA
This sequence comes from uncultured Alphaproteobacteria bacterium, assembly GCA_902514885.1. Taxonomy (GTDB): domain Bacteria; phylum Pseudomonadota; class Alphaproteobacteria; order HIMB59; family HIMB59; genus HIMB59. Next base: position 3,023 of record CABXST010000036.1, read on the forward strand.
ACTTTTAAATTAAATTCCTTAGCTTTTGAGCGTAGCCACTCTCCACAATATTCATCTCCACAAATCCATCTAAAATTATCATCTGTCATCTTAAAAACTGTTCCATCATCCAACATACCGCCATGGTCATAACACATAGCTGTGTAAACAACTTGTCCTACAGATAATTTCCTAATATTTCTTGTACAAGTTCTTTGGAGTAATTCTTCTGCATCTGGCCCACTTACTTCAAACTTTCTTAGTGCGGATAAATCCATGATAATGGCTCTTTCTCTGCAAGCCTCATATTCTTGAAGAGCACCATGATTGTTATAATTTGAGGCTAACCAGAAACCTTTATATTCAATTATATTTTCAGTTAAATTAGAAACTCTAGGGTGAAAACCAGTCTCTTTGGTTAATTTTGGTTCTGAGTCTGCTTTCATTCTATATGCAACTCCTTTACTAAAAGGCTTATTGGGTCTGTAGACTCTAACAAAAATATCAGTAGGATTCCATCCATTAGCTGCATCAACGTCATCTGGGCATGCTGATGAAACACAGACAAGGTTTTTTAGCGCCTTGAACAAGACATAATCACCAGGTCTGGACCAGGGTTCATCAAATATTAGAGCATTATTTGCATCAATTGCCGTATTGTAAAAAAGGTTAATCGCATTCCAGCCTAATCTTTTTCTAAGAGTAAATTTATCTAATACATAATTAAAATTATCAGAACAATTTGGATGGCCAAAATATCCTAAATCATCATAAAATTTTGAAGTACACGCTGTACCAAAAGTGTCATGGCGTCCTACCGTATCTCGATAAACTTCTATCATTGGAAATTGATTTTCATCGTAGTATTTTGAATGAAGGCCTGGTAAAGGATAAGCACTTCCCATTAAATACCGACTGTTAGTAGTATCAATTGCAAGCTCGTGGCCCTTTTGAAGTTTTTTTGCATCGAAAGCCATGAAGTCTGAGCACTGTCTTCCAAAGACATCAATGATCTGAATATAATCACCCTCTTGAACCTCATAAGACATGGCTGTGTAGCGCTTTACAAATATTTCCTCTACTGGATCCATTAGAGGATCAGGTAATAGAAACTCTCCTTCCTGACGCTTCTTAGATCTTTGAACAATTACTCGAAGTTCAGATGAGGGATAATTCCCATGAGTGATTTCATTTTCACCAGGGGCTGAAATTATACATACAACAGAGTCATTGGAAGTAAATTCTTCAATAGAATTTGCTAAAGAGTTTTTAGAGAAAACTAAAATTGATTTATTAATTGACTCTACTTCATATCCAAGTTTTTTTAATTTTATTCTTGCTATTTTTGCTGATTCATCGTCACTAACTAAAATTTTTTTTGTTAATTCTCCTTTGTATTCATGTTTTAAACTAAGAGGTGATAAGTCACATAATTTTTTTGAACTAAAACATACTAACTCAGCCTGTTGTTGACCCTCTAGATTAATAATTTTAATTTTATCATCGGGCTCTAATTTTAGTGTTATTGACCCTCCTCCTGTGACTAAATAATTTTCAAGATCGTCTCCTAATGCAGGTAATCCAGGTTCATAGGGATTTGTAATTCTTGGAGTGATCATTTTTAATCTAAACCTAGTGCTTTTTTTCTATCCTCAGCCCAATTTCTTACTATTACATCAACAGATATTGCGATAAGGGATACAAAAATACCAAGTGTAAGAGCAACACCTGCGCCATCTTTTGTCCTTGATAGAGCTCCAAAAATAATCTGCCCTAAATCCTCAGTTCCAATTAATGCCCCTAATATGACCATTTGTAATGAAAAAACTACCGTTTGATTTACGCCCAACATTACCGTAGGAAAAGCTATAGGTATTTCTATGTTGGTCCATCTTTGAAAAGGTGAGACGCCTGACATTGTTCCAGCTTCATGAAGTGAAAGGGGAACACTTTTTAAACCCCACACTGTATATCTAGTTGCTGGCACTGTTGCATAGATAATAGCTGCAATTAAAACTGATGTATCCGTGATATTAAATAAAAATATTACAGGAATTAAATAAACAAATGATGGAAATGTTTCAAAGAAATCGCAAACAGATAAGAGAATTTGCGAGCCCCTTTCAGATCTACCAAAGATAGATCCTAATACGATACCATTTAAAGATGCCATTAAAACCGCAAATGTAGCCATGTACATTGTAATTAAGGCACGATCCCAATATTCAGATAAAGCTATAAAGAGCAGCATGCCCCCTACTATTAAACCAGTTCTTAATCCTCCAACTATATAAGCAGCGCCCATAGCTAAAGTAAAAGTAGATATAACGGGCATACCCAAATAAGCTTTTTTCATGGGGCCTAAAACTTGAGTTAGCAAAAATTTATTAAAAGAATTTAAGGTATAAAAAAAAGTATCCCATACCCAATCAACACCTGAGTCTATGTAATGGGCAATCGTCAAACCTTTTTCAATGGGGATTATGTAGAGATAATTTATTTTATCAAAATATCCATTAGCTATAAAAGCGATAATAGAAAAAACAAGTATTGCAGCACCAAAAATTACTAGGGATCTATGTCTTTCAAATAGAGTTAAGTTTTCAAAATAATCTACTGGCTTGTTGGCCCAAGCTTTAGTAAATCTATCTAAAATAACCGCGATGATTACTATGCATAATCCTGCTTCAGCAGCTTTTCCAATTTTTAAACTATTTAAAGCAATTTTTAAATTCAAACCTAAGCCTTTAGCTCCAACAAATGATGCGATAACAACCATAGCTAAGCATTGCATGATTACAGTATTTACTCCGTTTAAAATATCCCTTCTAGCAGTAGGTATAAGAACTTTAAATAGTAACTGAGATTTAGTACAGCCGCTCATTAAGCCCGCCTCAACCACCTCCGGGGAAATTCTTTTCAAACCTAAGATAGTGTTTCTTATCATTGGAGGTGTAGCGATGATTATAGTTGCTATTGATCCTGCATGGTCACCTAATCCAAAAAGAGCTATGATAGGAACCAAATATGCAAATTGTGGCATTGTTTGCATTACGTTTAAGACTGGTTGAAGAGCTGTTTCAACTTTCTTATCTAAATAACCCCAAATACCAAAGGATAGACCCAAAACAAAACAGATAGGAGTGGTAATCAAAACAAAAGAAAGTGTTTGAATAGAGGGGACCCAATTTCCAAATACGGCAATGTATAAAGCGCCTATTCCTCCTAATAAGCCTAGTCGAATACCATTCAGTTGATAACCTAAAATAAAAGCCCCAACAGCGCCCGCTGTCCAGGGTAAGGCTGGCCAGGATAGCCATTCGTTTTCTTTAAGCCATGCATCACTTACAAAGACGTCAATAATTTTGTCTCCCCCTAATAATAATTCCCTTACAAATGTTATTAAAAATAATAAACCTTGAGATACAGCTTTTGTAAATTCTCGAAAGGCTGCCTTTTCCTCATACATTTCAAAGATAGGGTCCCAAACCTTTAAAGGAAACCAATCGTAGAGTGCAGAAAAAATAACGTTATTAATTGCAAGCGGAATGCCCTTAAGAAGAGAGGGTAATCTCCAAAGGTAGTTACCATCATTGTGAGGGACTAAATGATATAAGGCAAAGAATAAAACTAAGAGGATACCAAACTGAGTTGGTTTTGAGTTTCTAACTGTATCTAAATAGGTCTTATCCACCAAATAAAACTTTAATAACCTTAGAAGGATTTATAGAGCCCACTATATTATTATTTTCATCAGTGACCTTTATAATTTCTTTACTGTTTAAAATTTTCTCAGCAACTGTTTCAATAATTTCACTTTTAGAAATTGCAAAGTCACTAGAGGCATTTGGGTCTACCCCATCCATGATAGATTCAATCTTAAGTACTTTTTCTCTTGGAACATCTTCTGTAAATCTTTTGACATAATCAGTTGCGGGATTTAAGACAATGTTATCTGGTTTATCTAACTGTTCAATAATTCCATCTTTCATAATTGCTATTCTGTCAGCTAGCCTAAGGGCTTCATCAAAATCATGTGTAACAA
>CABXST010000037.1 GCA_902514885.1 uncultured Alphaproteobacteria bacterium
CATCTTATCTTGAATTTCTGTTTTTAACCTTGATTGTTCTGTAATTACCACAATTTTAGAGGATACAATATCGTTATAGTTTAAAACAAATGCTGTTGCACACGTTCCTGAACCACAGGCAAGTGTATGCCCGCCACCTCTTTCCCAAAATAATACTTTGATTTTAGATTTATTGAGTACCTGAACAAAAGTAATATTTGCCTGATCAGGGAAAATTTTATTTTTTACAAGTAAAGGTCCTAGATGATTTAATTTAATTGATACTAAATTTTTAACTAACACCACACAATGGGGATTGCCAATATTTGCTGTCATTATTTTTACTAATCCAGGTATTTTAATACCTTTAATATTAATACCTTGGGTGTCCATTTTTTTTGATAAAGGTATTTTCTGCCAATCTAAAGTTACTTCTCCAACATTAATTTTGTATTCTTTTTCAGCTCTTTTACCGTGATGGATAAATTTATGACTTTTGATGATTACGTTTTTAATTTTCTTATCTTCAACTAAAAATTTATAGACACAACGTAGTCCATTTCCACAATTTTTTCCAAGTGAGCCGTCTGAATTATAAAAAGCAACTTGATGGTACGCTCCAACTTTTTTCAATAAAATCAATTGATCACAGCCTATGCCAAATCGTCTGTCACATAGTTTTTTAATAATTTTTTTTGATTTTTTAATTAAATCAACGTTTTTATCTATTATAACAAAGTCATTTCCTGCCCCATGAGCTTTCATAAAAGGTATTTTCATAGACCCACTATAGTGATATAAAAACTTCACTTAATAAAGAAAAAATTAGTCGGCCGATGAGTATCATTCGCCGATTTTTTTTATTTTTTAGATGCTAGAAAATATAACAAATAAAATAACTGGAATTTTTCAAGGCCTCTCAAATAAAGGAGCTATTACTGAAAAAGATTTAGAGTTAACTTTACGTGAAGTGAGAGTAGCTCTATTAGAAGCAGATGTTTCTCTAAGAGTCTCTAAAGATTTAATTAAAAAAATTCAAGACAAAGCGCTTGGCCAAAAGGTAATTGAAAATGTTCAGCCAGGACAACAAATTATTAAAATTGTTAGTGATGAGCTTACAGAAATTCTTGGCACACAAAGCAGTGAACTAAATTTTAAAAACAAACCCTCAATCTTTTTAATGTGTGGTTTGCAGGGTGCAGGTAAAACAACATCGATTGCAAAGCTTGCGCATTACTGTCAAAATTCTCTCAATAAATCTGTAGCACTAGTATCAACAGACTTAAGAAGACCCGCAGCGATTGAACAACTTCGTATTTTATCTCAGAAAAATAATATTCAATTTATTGAACCAGTTAACCAAAACATAAAAGATATTGTCAATAATGCAATGGAACAAAGCAATAAACTTTTATCAGATATTCTTATAATCGATACCTCTGGTCGTATCAGCACAGATGAGGAATTACTTTTAGAACTAAAAACTATTCACGATATCGCAAAACCACAAGAAAACTTACTTGTATTAGATTCTATGATGGGTCAACAAGCTTTAAGTGTTGTAGAGTCTTTTAACTCCACAGCACCTCTTACGGGATTTATCTTAACAAGACTAGACGCAGACCCAAGAGGAGGAGTTGCGCTCTCAGCAAAATATCAAACAGGTTTGCCTATTCGTTTCTTTGGATCTGGTGAAAACATTGAAGATTTTGAAGTTTTCCACCCAGAAAGAATTGCTTCAAGAATACTTGGCATGGGAGACGTTGTATCGCTAGTTGAAAAGGCACAGAAAGACTTTGATGAAAAAGAAATGGAAAGTCTGCAGTCCCAGATGTTGAGTGGGAAATTTAATATGAATGATCTTTTGAAGCAATTTTCACAAATGAAAAAAATGGGAGGTATGTCTGGACTGATGTCACATATGCCAGGTGTAAGCAAAATTAAAAATATGATGGAAAGTGGAGATTTTGACGAAAAAGTTATTGATCATCAAATAGCAATTATTTGTTCAATGACTAAAGATGAAAGAGTTGACCCCGACTTACTAAAAGCTTCAAGAAAAAGAAGAATAGCAACTGGGTCTGGAAGACAAGTACATGAAGTCAATAGGCTTCTCAAACAATTTGAGCAAACTAAAAAACTTATGAAACAAGCTCAAAAACCGGGTTTTGCAAATAAAATTAAAAGTTTATTAGGCGGAAACCAAATGCCAACGATTGATTAAATATAGAAGGGAGAGATCATGGCGACTAAAATAAGACTAGCAAGAGGGGGTTCAAAGAAAAGACCTTTTTACAGAATAGTGGTGGCTGATGAAAGAGCACCTAGAGATGGTAATTTCATTGAAAAAATAGGTAACTTTAATCCAATGGTGCCGAAGGACCACAAAGAAAGAGTTATGCTAAGCAAAGAAAGAGCTGAGCACTGGTTAAAAGTAGGAGCATTACCAACAGAAAGAGTTCAAAAAATTCTCTTTGAATTAGGAATGATGGAAGCCCCAAAAATAACTGAGAAGACGAAAAAACATTTACCGAAGGCAAAAGCTCAGGAAAGAGTTAAGTCTAAAGAGGAAGCGGCATTAAAAGCAGCTGAGGATGCAAAAGCTGCTGAAGAAGCGGCAAAAGTAGAAGCAGAAAAACCTGCTGAAGAGACATCCACTGCAGAAGAGCAACCTCCTGTTGAAGAAGCTGCAACTGAAAAACCAGCTGAACAAGAGGTAAAATCAGAAGAAACACCAGAGCCTGAGGAGAAGAAAGAAGAAGCCCCTGAAGTGGAAGAACCTAAAGCAGAGGAGGTTTCAACCGAGGCTGCTGAAGACAAAACTGACGATAATAAAGAGGAACCTAAAGAATAATTTTCTTGTGACTTCCTTTAACAAAAATTTCATTCAAGTTGGCGTAATTGGCAGACCCAAAGGAACTAAGGGTCTGCTAAGGTTTCACAGTTTTTTAAATGATGATCGTGATGTAAATCAGTTTAAAGAATTTTATTTAGACGACGAAAAAATTATTGAATTAAAACTCGTCTCTTTCGATAAAAAAAGCCCACTTATAACAATCAATGAGATAAACAATAGGACGGATATTGAAAAGTTTGTTAATGAAAAAATTTTTCTAAAAAAAGAACAATTATCACCTGTAAAAGGTAATGAATATTACTTTCATGATTTAGAGGGATTAGATGTAATGGACAATAAAGACCAGAAAGTAGGCGAAGTATCTTCAGTCGTGAATTTTGGAGCAGGAGACTTACTAGAAATATATTTTACGAAGAGCATGAAAAAAGAATTTTTTAGATTCACTGAACAAAACTTTCCTTTGGTAAACATCAAAGAAAAAAAAATAATAATTAAAAATTAATGGTCACATTTAATATCCTCACTTTATTCCCAGAGGCTTTCCCTGGTATTTTACAACATGGTTTGCTAGGCAAGGCTCTTTTAAAAAATCATTTTAAAATTAATACTATCAATATAAGAGACTATAGTGATCTGTCTGCTAACTCTGTAGATGATAAACCATTTAGCGGCGGCGCAGGTATGATTTTAAGACCAGATATAATTTCTAAAGCTATTGAGGCAAACTTTAATAAGGACGAGCTAGATACCTTTACAAAGATTTGTTTTTCTGCAAAAGGTAAAAACTTTTCTCAAATTGATTTAATTCAAAATAAGTCAAATCAAAATTTTATTTTATTAAATGGTAGATATGAGGGAATAGACCAAAGAGTGATTGACTATTATGAATTCCAAGAGATCTCAGTAAGTGATGTCATTTTAAATGGAGGTGAAGTGGCATCGTTATTGTTTATTGAGGCATTTATGAGATTACAACCTGGTGTCTTAGGTAACGAAGATACTCACTCTAATGAGTCTTTTCAAAATGAACTAGTTGAACACGATCAATATACAAGACCAAACCCATGGGTAGCTCCTGACCATACAGACATAGAAGTCCCAACTGTTCTTTTAAGTGGTAATCATGCGGATATAGATTTATGGAAACACCAGAATTCAAAGGAAAATACTGAAAAAAACAGGCCAGATTTATTTAAAAAGTATTTAAAAAAAAACAAAAATGAGTAGAATATGGCGCTCTAATACCACCCACAAATTAGTATTGGATGGAGCACACAATGAATGAAATAATTAAAAATTACGAACAATCACAAATACAGCAAATTTTAAAAAGCTCAAAAGTTTCAGATTTCGCACCCGGTGACACAGTAAAAGTTAATGTAAAAATTAAAGAGGGAAACAAAGAAAGAGTTCAGGCATTCCAAGGCGTATGTATCGGTAAAAAAAATAATGGCCTTAACTCATCTTTCACTGTTAGAAAAATTTCTAGTGGTGAGGGCGTAGAAAGAGTTTTTCCACTTTACAGTAACGTTATTGACTCAATTGAACGTATCAAAGTTGGAGATGTTAGAAGAGCAAAATTATATTACCTCAGAGGCCTATCTGGTAAAAAAGCAAGAATAGCTGAGAGAACAGATGGTCGAGCATATGATGATAAACAATATGTATCTTCAATAGAAGACGTCAAAGAAGTTATAGAGGAACAGATTGAAGAAAAAAAACCTGAAACTCCTGTAACTGAAGAGGCACCTGTAGAAGTTGCTAAAGAAACCAAAACAGAGGAAGCATCTCCTCAAGAAGACTCTAAAGCTAAAGAGGAGCAAAAAGAAGAGATACCTGCTGAAAAAAAAGCAGAAGAGGCTGAAACTAAAATCTAAGTTAAGTAGTATCTTGAGCAACCAAGGCCCAAAAACACTTTTTGATAAAATTTGGTCTGAGCATCTCGTCGGTCAAAGAGAAGATGGAACAAGTCTTTTATATATTGATCGTCATTTAGTCCATGAAGTAACCAGTCCCCAAGCCTTTGAAGGATTAAAAATCTCTAATCGTCCTGTGCATCGACCAGAAGCAACCATAGCTGTTGCAGACCATAATGTTCCTACAATAAATAGACAAAATATTGAGGATCCACAAAGCAAAATACAAGTTGAAACTTTAGCAAAAAATACCAAAGAACATGGAATTCAATATTTTGATTTAATGGATCAGAGACAGGGTATTGTTCATATAATTGGACCAGAGCAAGGGATTACCCAACCTGGAATGACAATAGTCTGTGGGGATAGCCACACCTCTACCCATGGAGCATTTGGGGCACTCGCTTTTGGTATTGGCACAAGTGAAGTAGAACACGTATTAGCTACACAAACAATAGTTCAAAACCCCGCTAAAAACATGAGGATATCAGTAAATGGCGACCTTCCTTTTGGCGTCAATTCGAAGGATTTAATCCTATATATAATTGGAAAGATTGGAACAGCGGGTGGAACTGGACATGTAATCGAATATGCCGGATCATCTATTATGGGACTTTCTATGGAGGGAAGAATGACCATATGTAATATGAGTATTGAAGCCGGAGCACGTGCTGGTTTAATCAGCCCTGATCAAACAACTTTCAACTATATTCAAGGAAGACCTTATGCACCAGGTGCTGATCATTGGGATCAAGCATTGGAATACTGGTCGTCTCTCCCATCAGATAATGATGCTAACTATGATCATGAAATTGTTATTGATAGCTCCGAGATTGACCCAATGGTGACATGGGGCACTAGTCCTGAAGATGTTGTATCTGTAAAAGGATTGGTACCAAACCCAAGTAGTGCTCAAACAGAAAATAAAAAGAAAAGTATTGAGAGATCCCTTGAATACATGGGTCTTAAACCTGGAACAAAAATAACAGATATAAAATTAGATAAAATATTTATTGGCTCTTGTACCAATGGTCGAATTGAAGACCTTAGAAAAGTTGCTTCTATTGTTAAGGATAAAAAAATCGCTTCACATGTTCAAGCTATGATAGTCCCAGGATCAGGTTTGGTTAAAAAGCAAGCAGAAGAAGAGGGAATAGATATAATTTTAAAAGATGCTGGCTTTGAATGGAGAGAGGCTGGATGCTCTATGTGCCTTGGTATGAATCCTGATCAATTAAAACCTGGCGAAAGATGCGCCTCAACTTCAAATAGAAATTTTGAAGGTCGACAAGGTCGAGGTGGAAGAACTCATTTAATGAGCCCAGAACTTGCTGCAGCTTCCGCTATTACTGGGAACATTTCAGATATAAGAGATTTCACTTAAGATGGATAAGTTTAATTCTTTAAAAGGGATCGCAGCCCCTTTACCAATAGTAAATATTGATACAGATATGATCATCCCGAAGCAATTTCTTAAGACTATAAAAAGAACTGGTCTTGGGGTTAGCTTATTTTATGAGATGAGATATGACAATGATGGAAATCTAATAAAGGATTTCGTATTAAATACATCGCCTTTTGATCAATCTAAAATATTAGTAGCAGGAGACAATTTTGGATGTGGTTCTAGTCGAGAACACGCTCCTTGGTCTCTTAAAGATTTTGGAATTAAGTGTGTAATTTCAACAAGTTTTGCTGATATTTTTTATAATAATTGCTTTCAAAATGGAATTTTGCCGATTGTTGTCAGTCCTGATCAA
>CABXST010000038.1 GCA_902514885.1 uncultured Alphaproteobacteria bacterium
CTAATTTATTTAATACCAGAGGTGTGCCATGTACACATAATTTAAAATTACTTATTGAGACAGTTGATAAATTAAAGAGAAATAATTTTCCAGTATATATCCCGATCTTTGACAAGGTAACTGATAATAAAAAAAAACATCATAGAAAAATTAATAAAGCAAATTTAATAATTTTAGAAGGTTGGTGTGTTGGCTCAAAACCAATTAATCCCGAGTATTTAAAAAAAAATATTAATGACTTAGAAAAAATAAATGATCCCAATATGATATGGAGAACAGCTTACAATCAAGCGTTAGTTGAATACCAAAAACTTTTTAATAAGTTTAACTATTATATTTTTATCAAACTACCTAACTGGCAATTTGTTATTAACTGGAAATATAAACAAGAATTAGGTCTTCGTTCATTGAGAAGGGACAATCATCTTAAAAAGAAACTCTTTCTATTTATCCAATATTATGAAAAATTGTCAAAATGGATGTCTTTTACTTCTCCTGATATATGTAATGTTTTAATTACATTAGATAAAAATCAAAAAACTAAAAAGATCTTATATAAATGAAAAAATATCTAATCTTCACAGATCTCGATGGTACTTTATTAGATCATGAAAATTACTCCTACGGTAATAACAAAAAAACTATTACTAGTATTATCAATAATAAAAATGATGTTATTTTTAATACAAGTAAGACATTTAGTGAGTCTATAAATTTATTAAAAAAATTAAATTTAACCAATATGCCTTTTAGCACAGAGAATGGTGCGCTTTTATATTTTCCAAAAAATCGTTTTAAGAAAATTAAGAACTCATCTGGTTACAGTAAATATTGGAAAATTAGAATTGCAAAATTATCCTCTAAGAATTGGCATCAATTTTTATTAAAAAAACAAAAAAAATTTAAACTTCTAATAGCCCAAGATCTTCCCTCTAAAATTTTAAAAAAATACACAAACTTAGATAATACTAGTAAAATGCTAAATAGAGAGGCTAGTCAAATTATTCTTTGGGAAGATAGCTTGGTAAATTTAAAAAAATTTAAAAATGAACTTAAATCTGAAAAACAGGGAGTATTAATACAAGGAAGTAGATTCATGCAAGTTTCATCTGTATGCAACAAAAGAATAGCTAAAAAGTTAATATCTCATGTATACGATCATCAATTTTATGGTACATACTTTAAAAATACTATTGCTTTAGGCGACAGTAAAAATGATATTGATATGTTAAATTCTGCCAGTTACTCTTGTCTTATAAAAAATACATCTGGATCTTTCCCTAAGTTGCGTTCAAATAAAAAAAATATAATAAAATCATCAAAGTTTGCACCTGACGGTTGGAGTCAAGTCCTATATAAATTGAACAATAAATTGGAGAATAAAATTTTTTAAATATGCCTGATTTTCATCAAAATGGTGTCATAGCAACACTTCATAATTTTAATACAAAAAAAATTGAACAAATTGAAAAAGATCTTTTATCTTTTTCAAAAACTTCTCCTATGACTTTAATTTTACCTTCTCTTTATTCTGAGTTAGAAAAACCAGCTTTGACTTATATTGTTAATACTTTAAAGAAAATAAAATACATCAAAAATGTAGTTATTGGTTTAGATCAAGCTAATAAAAATGAATTTTTAAAAGCTAAAAAGTTTTTTTCAGTCCTTCCACAGAAAACTTATATCCTTTGGAACGATGGTCCTAGATTAAAAAAAATAGACCAGGTTTTATCCAACCTTGACTTATCTCCGACAGAAAAAGGTAAGGGTAGAAATATATGGTACTGTATGGGTTTTGTAATCTCTTTAAAAGACTCTGGAACAGTAGCTATGCACGATTGTGATATTGTTACTTATGATAAAAATTTATTAGCTAAGTTATTTTATCCTGTTGCAAACCCAAAGTTTTCTTTTGATTTTTGTAAAGGTTTTTACCCTCGCGTAGCTCAAGGAAAAATGAATGGAAGAGTTACAAGATTGCTAGTAACACCTTTAGTAAAATCTTTACAAAAAATGGTTGGTTATAATGAATATCTTAATTTCCTAGATATATTTAAATATCCTTTAGCTGGTGAATTTTCATTTAAGTATGATCTTTTAAATGATATCAGAGTTCCTCACGATTGGGGCTTGGAGGTTGGTATACTGTCTGAAATGTATAGAAACTTTGCTAATAATCGTATTTGCCAAGTTGATTTAGCAGAAACCTATGAGCATAAACACCAAGAAGTTTCAAAAAATAATAGACAAAAAGGTTTATCTAAAATGACCATTGATATATCTAAAGCTATCTTTAGAAAACTGGCTACACAAGGTCAGGTATTTTCTCATGAAAAATTTCGTTCATTAAAAGCTACATATTTTCGTATGGCTCTTGATATGGTTCAGATATACAAAACAGATGCTGAAATGAATGGCTTGGACTTTGATGTACATAAAGAAGAGGAAATGGTTGAGTTGTTTGCACAAAATATTATTGAAGCAGGTAAGATTTTTTTAGAGTCTCCAAGTGAAAATCCCAACATCCCAACATGGAGAAGAATTGACAGTGCAGATCCAACAATTTTAGATAGTTTTAACAAAGCTGTAAAAGAAGATAACGCATAAGTTGAGAGAAGAATTAAAAAATAATTTAAATATCCATTTTCAAATTATTTATAAAGATATTTTAGATCAAAATGAGATCTTAAAGTTAATTAATAAGGTTTTAAATTTATTTGAAAACAAAGATCAGGGTATAACTGAACCTAATTGGTCACAAAAAGATATTTTTTTAATATCATATGGTGACTCTATTTTTGAAACCTCTGATAATAAATTAAAAGCACTATCTAAATTTTTAAATAAATATTGTAAGAAACATTTTAATAATGTTCATATTCTTCCCTTTTTCCCATATAGCTCTGATGACGGATTTTCTATAACAGATTATGAAATTGTTAGACCTGATTTAGGTAACTGGCAAGATATGAAATTTTTGTCAAAAGATTTTAGAGTTATGAGCGATATAGTTATAAATCATGCCTCTATAAAAAGTAAATATTTTAAAAACTTTATAGAAAATAAAGAAGATACACAAAATTTTTTTATTAAACTAAAAAATGTACAAGAGGGATATGAGAGTGTTGTACGTCCAAGAAGTTCAGATCTTTTTAAAGAGTATGCAATCAATGATGAGACTTTTTATCTGTGGTGCACATTTAGCCATGACCAGGTAGATTTTAATTTCAAAAACCCTAAGGTTCTTTTCTTCTTTATCAAATTAATCCATTTATATTTAAAAAATGGTATTAGAGTATTTCGATTAGATGCTATTGCTTTTCTGTGGAAAGAATATGGAACTAATTGTTTAAACTTACCTCAAACACATGAAGTTGTTAAACTAATTAGGACTCTTTTAAATGCATATAGTAAAAATACTCTTCTTATCACTGAAACGAATTTACCAAATTTAGAAAATCTTAGTTATTTTGGAGAAAATGATGAGGCTAATGCAATATATAACTTTGCTTTACCTCCTTTGTTGCTTTGGACTTTGGTAATGGGTGACAGCACAGCTATTAGAAAGTGGTCAATGGGCATGCCCCCTGCAAAAGATAATACCTCTTATTTTAATTTTATAGCTTCTCATGATGGCATTGGTCTTAGACCTACAGAAGGTATTTTAACTGACAAAGAAAGAGACACATTAGTAGATATCATGACTGACTTTGGCGGTCAGACCACTAAAAGAAAAAAAGTTGATAACACAGAGTCTGTCTATGAAATAAACATTTCCCTGCTTGATGCTCTTAAAGGTACTTTTTTTGGAACAGATCACATGCAGTTAGAAAGATTTATATGTTGCCATTCAATGATGTTAGGTATTGAGGGAATACCAGCTATTTATATACACAGTCTCGTTGGATCTACAAATGATTATAAACAAGTTGAGAAGACAAATAATAAGAGATCTATCAATAGAAGATCATGGAAGTATGAGGAAATTGATAAACTATTAAGTGACAAAGACTCCTTAAATAATCAGATCTATAGTGAGTTATCAAAATTAATCGATATTAGAAAAGATCAACCAGCTTTTCACCCGAACGCCACTCAATTTACATTTAATTTGGGAAAAAACTTTTTTGGCTTTTGGAGACAAAGCCACGATAAAAGACAATCTATTTTTTGTATTAGTAACGTTACTAATGTTTTTCAATATTTAGATTTATCAGAACTAAATTTAATTTCTTCTAATGAGTGGTGGGACTTAATTTCTAATGAAATTATTATTGATATTAAATCTACAATTACTCTTAAAGCTTACCAAACAATGTGGATTACAAACTATTAATAAGACATGTAATTTATTCATAATCAGGTTATCTGAGACTTTTTTTCCATTACTTTCATGTATAAATATATGATATGCTTAAATTATCATGACAGATCCTAAAACATACAAATTTAACACTAAAACGTTACATAGTGGGCATCAGCCAGATAAAAATTTTGGCTCACGTGCTGTTCCCATTTATCAAACAACCTCTTATCTATTTCAAGATGCGGACCATGCTGCTGCATTGTTCAATCTTGAAGAGGGCGGACATATTTATAGTAGAATATCAAATCCTACTATCTCAGTGCTTGAAGAAAGAGTTGCTGCGCTTGAAGGTGGTTCAGCTGCTTTAGCAACTGCTTCAGGAATGAGTGCTATGACTCTAGCTATTTTAAACGTTTGTAGTGCAGGTGATCATGTGGTTTCCTCTTCACAACTTTATGGAGGTTCATTTAATTTATTAAGATTAACTTTAAAAAGATTTGGAATAGATACAACATTTGTAAAACCAAGAGACACAGAGGGTTTTAAAAATGCAATTCAACCAAATACAAAATGTATTTGGGGAGAGCTTATTGGAAACCCCGGCATTGAAATAATGGACTTACCTGAAATTTCTAAAATTGCAAAGGAAGCAAATATACCTCTTATGGTTGATGGAACATTTAATACTCCATATCTATGTAATTTATTTGATTTAGGCGCTGATATCATAACTCACTCTCTAACAAAGTGGATGGCTGGTCATGGAACTTCAATGGGTGGTATTATTGTTGAAAAGGGTGATTTTGATTGGACTAAAGGAAATAAATTTCCAACAATGACTGAGCCATATGAAGGTTATCATGGTTTATCTTTTGCAGAAGAATTTGGACCCGCAGCTTTTACAATGAGAGCTAGGGCTGAAGGAATGAGAGATTTTGGACCATGTATGAGTCCAACCAATGCTTTTAATATTTTAATAGGTATTGAAACCTTATCAGTCAGAATGGAAAAACATTTATCCAATACTCAAATTATGCTTGATTACTTAACAAACAATGAAAGCGTATCATGGGTTAATCATCCAAGTTTGCCTGATCATCCAGATCATAAAGTAGCTTCTAAGTTAATGCCAAAAGGAGCTGGTTCAATGATAGCATTTGGTATTAAGGGTGGAAAAGAGGCAGGTCATGCATTTATAAATGCCTTGAAGCTTACTTCTCACCTTGCCAATGTTGGTGATGCAAAATCTTTGGTTATTCACCCTGCATCCGCAACACACTCTCAAATGGATAAAAAATCATTAGAGTTAGCTGGTTTAACAGAAGACATGATTAGATTTTCAGTGGGATTAGAAGACATGGAAGATATTATGACTGACTTCGATATGGGTTTTAAGGCGTCTCAAAGACCAAGACTTGTTGCTTCTAAATGAAGATAAAGATAAACGACAAAGATGCTTATTACACTTCTAGTGGAAGAGAGATAGATAAAAAACAACCAACTATTGTATTTGTTCATGGAAGTGGTTTGACTCATGTTACTTGGGTTCTTCAAACACGGTATTTTGCTTTTCATGGATACAATACTATAGCTGTTGATTTACCAGGTCATGGTGACTCCGAGGGTCCTGCTTTAAAAACAATTGAGGAAATGGCCGATTGGATTGCTGATTTGATAACTTCTTTGGGAATAGAGAAGACCTCTTATGTCGGTCATTCACAAGGATGTTTAGTTGGTTTAGAATTTGCTCAAAGACATCCTGATAAATTAGAACTTCTGGCTTTAATTAATGGATCTATGTCCATGAAAATGAATACAGAACTTTTAGACTTAGCATTAAATAAAGATCAAAAAGCTGTTGATTTAATGATGGATTGGGTACACGGACCTTTAGGACATAAAGGAGGCCATCCTGTTCCAGGTTTAAGTCATTTAGGGATGGGCGGTCAATTAGTGTCATCTAATAATAATGGAACATTAGGCACAGACTTTAATGCGTGTGATATTTACACAAACGGACTGAAAGCTGCAGAAAGCGTAAAGCATCCTACTTTATGTATTGTTGGTAAGCATGATAAAATGACACCTAAAAAAGTTGGATTAGAATT
>CABXST010000039.1 GCA_902514885.1 uncultured Alphaproteobacteria bacterium
AAAAGAAATAGCTAGCCCTGCAACTGCTTCAGTACTAATTAGGCCAGCATAAAAAGTATCAACGATATTATATAGAGTATAAAAAAATAGGCCCGTTCCAGCTGGAATTGCCATACTTATAAGTTGTTTTTTAATATTCCCCTGTGTGAGATCCATAATTTAAAAAAGATATATCCCTCTTTAAAAGAGATGTATTTAAAATTTTTTTATCTATTTACTGTTTTGTTTTCTCGCGTGTATAAAAGATTTTACACAAAGATATGTAAAAAATAAGCCTGTTAACATCATCATAAATTTAGATAAATCACCCCAAAAATTGTTGAACAAACTGTTATAATTTCTAATAAGATCTAAACCACCAATAAAAGTAATTAGTCCAAATATTACTACAATATGCATAAAAAGTTTTTTTTTAGATGGAATAAATAAAGCAAATAAAGCAAACACTAAAATTAAGATACCAAGAAAAGTAGGTATTAGGGAAGTCAGAGACTCACTATTACTTACGTAACTGACTGCGAAACCCCAAATTATTAAGAAAATTCCATAATAAGATGAAATTTTTTCCATATTATTGCCCAAAAATTTAAATTCTGTTGCCATGACTTGTAAATACACTAAATAATTGCTCTATTCAAATAACTTATATAATAAAACTTAATGAAAAAGTTTATTATTTACTCTTCTGTAGATGGACAAACCTTGAAAATATGCCAGAGGTTAAAAAATAACTATAGTCACTCCTATATTGAAAGCATATCTAATATCATAGTAGAAGATTTAAAAAGTTTTGATCACATAATTATAGGAGCATCAGTTAGATATGGAGATCACAGCAAAAATTTATATAAATTTATTAAAAAAAATAAATCAATACTCGAAAGTAAAAGAACTACATTTTTCTCAGTAAATGTAACTGCTAGAAAAATAGAAAAAAATAAGCCCTCTACAAATCCTTATATAAAAAAATTTTTAAAAAAAACTAAATGGTTACCTGATAAAATTGGTGTATTTGCTGGAAAAATAGATTTTCCCAATTATGGATTTATAGATAAAAATATTATCAAATTAATTATGTGGATTACTAATGGACCCACTGATACTTCTAAAAGTTATGATTTTACAGATTGGGAAGAGGTAGATCTTTTTTCAAAAGATATAGACCTTATCTAATCCCAATTAGCACTGGGTGGCATAGACATAAGTATAGCATCAATGTTACCACCTGTTTTAAGGCCAAATAAAGTTCCTCTATCATATAGAAGGTTAAATTCTACATACCTAGACCTCTTTTTTGAAAGAGTAATTAAATCATTTTGATCGAATTCAAAATCTCTTTTTCTTTTCGTGTTATCAATTAAAAAATTAATAAAATATTGACCTGTATCTTTTATAAAAGAAAAGTCTTTCTCAAAATTTGTATTAACATAATCGAAGAATATACCCCCGATCCCTCTGGGTTCTTTTCGATGCTTTAAGTAAAAATAATCATCACATTGTTTTTTAAAATTATTGTAGTAACTTTTATCATGTTGATTACAAGTTCGTTCAAGACCTTCATGAAAATTTGTTGTTTCTATTTTTTCAGGAATTGCAGGCGTCAAATCACATCCCCCACCAAACCATTGATTGCCTTTAGTGGAAATATATCGAGTGTTAAAATGAGCAGCAGCTATTTTTGGGTTTTTCATATGGGCAACAACAGAAATTCCACTGGCCCAAAAACTAGGTTCTTCTTCTGTACCTGGCATATTCCCTCTAAATTCTTCACTAAATTCACCGTAGACAGTAGAAATATTCACTCCAACTTTTTCAAAAAGATTACCTTTTAATATAGACATTATACCTCCACCTCCACCTGGTCTTTCCCACTGTTTTTGCGTGAAGGTTGATCCGTCTAGATTCTGAATAGCACCCACCATCTGATTTCGAAGTTCTCGAAACCATTTTTCTGCCTTATTTTGATGATCTTTTATTTTATCACTCATACCCAACCATGTAATTCGTTTTCTATCAACGAAGTGAGAAGGTGAATATGGTCTTCTCGATCATTAAGACAAGGAATGTATCCAAATTTCTTACCACCATTTTCTATAAATATCTCTCTATTTTCTTCATTAAGTTCTTCAATAGTCTCTAAACAGTCAGAAGAGAATGCAGGACTGATAACATGAATATTATCTGTTCCATCTTTAGCTAAACTCTCAATAGTTTTATCAGTATAAGGTTGTAGCCATTCTGCCGGACCAAATCTTGACTGAAAAGTTGTTATATAGCTATTCTCAGGAAGATTCATTTCTTCGGCAACTAGTCTTGTAGTTTTTCTACAAAAGCAATGATAGGGATCTCCTTTATCCAAATATTTTTTTGGAATTCCATGATAGCTAAAAATCAATTTAGCTGGCTTCTTATTCTTACTCCAAAAATCTTCTATACTATTTTTTAAAGCTTTTATGTATAAGGGTTGATCATAATAACTTCCAATAAACCTTAGTGATGGAACCCATCTCCACTGTTGTAATTCTTCAGCAACTGCATCAAAAGTTGAACCCGTAGTAGCAGCACAGTATTGAGGATATAACGGAAGAACAACAATCCGATCACAATTTTGATTACGTAAATTATTCAGTCCTTTTTTAATACTAGGATTGCCATATCTCATACCTATTTCAAAGACCAAATTGGAAAATTTTTTCTCTAAATGACTTTTAATGAGCTCTTTTTGTTTTTTAGTATAAAGCAGAAGAGGAGAGCCCTCCTCAGTCCAAACTGATTTATAATTTTTCGCTGATTTTGCTGGACGAGTATTTAAGATAATACCATTTAAAATCAACCACCAAATAGCTTTGGGCGTTTCAATAACTCTTCCATCAGAAAGAAATTGTTTCAAATATCTTTTTAAAGAGGGTGTAGTTGGTTCATCGGGAGTTCCTAAATTAGTTAGAAGAACCCCAGTCTTTAGTCCAGAACCATGAATGAAGAGTTTATTGCCTTTATAAGATACCATTACAAAAATCTACGTTTTTCAAGATAATTTAGTTCTTATCTTTTCTATAAATAGGTGAACATTAGCCTCAGGTGTTGTTTTTTTTACGCCATGATCTAGGCTAGCTATCCAACCTGACCTGTGAGACACATCAATTTGCATACACTTTTCTAAATATTCATCGATGATATTAGAAAAAGCTTTTGAATCTTCCATAGCCAGTAAATTATTAGAAAAATTTCCTTGTAAAGATAAATGTGTTTTTGGTAATTCACTAAATATTTCCAAATTAGATCCAAGTACTGTTAGTTTTAAATTTTCTAATCTTTGCAATTTATTTAATTTACTTTGAGAAATTCCTTTTGTGAAATAACCAATTTTATTGGGATAACTATCTACAATCTTTTTTATAAACGGAATTACTAATTTATCAAATTCTTCGTCATTAAGATTATTAGCTTCTGTATCAAAAATCATTAATAGATCTATGTCACTTTGAAACTGAATTTCGATATTTTTATGAATTAACTCTTCTAAGATTGGTAGAGTTTGTTGAAATAATTTTTCTGATACAGGATTATTTCTGATTGCAAAATGGTATAAAGTAAAAGGCCCCCCAGTAAAACCAATTAAGGACTTATCATTTGGCAATTCATTTCTAATAAGATTGAGTGATTTGCTTTGAAATTCTATATAACTCTCAAATTCATCAATATTAAACTCTGATATCATTTTAGAATTTAAATTTCTTTCAAAAATAGGGCCGGGTTTAAATTTCAAGCCCATCCCTAAATAATCTAAAGGAAAAAGTATATCGCTGAATAGTATTGCAGCATCAAAGTCAAACTCAGCTATAGGTCCTAGAGTCACTTCACAAGCAAGCTCAGGCTCTTTGCATAATTGCTCAAAAGAATATTTTTCTTTTAAAGTTCTATAATGCTTATGGTATCGACCAGCTTGTCTCATCAGCCAAATAGGGGGTACTTTTTGCTCTTCTTTATTTAAAGCATTGTGAAATTTTTTGTTATAAGTATTTTGCAATATCTCTTGCTCCATAAGTAATAATAAAATCTGACTGTGCTCTTTTGAAGACCATCAAAGACTCTCTTAGTAAATCAATATAGTTGCCAAAATTAGCTTTACTAAGCATCTGCAAACTAGCAAATTCACCACTTACTTGGAACGCCCCAGTAGGAAGTAGTGTTTCTTTCTTTATATCTCCAATTAAATCAATTGATGTCATTCCAGGTTTAACCATTAAATAATTTGCTCCTTGTGCAGCATTATTAATTGAACTATTGATTGCTTTTTTTTTGTCTGCAACCGGCAACTGGTATGATGATCGATCAAAACCTTTAGGTGATGATTTTGCTACATCTCTAAACGGACCGTAAAAATGACTTTTAAATTTTGTTGAGTAACTCATAATCTGCGAATTAGAAAATCCATTTTGTGTAAAGATCTTTCTCAAGTATTTTGTTGTGTTTTTCATCATATCACTTGGAGCTATTATATCTGCTCCTGCCTCAAGATATGTATTTGCCGCTAATCCTAAGGAGTAATGAGTTTTAGTAAGATCGATAGATTTTTGATGAGTAATTCCACAATGTCCATCATGTGTAATAGAACACAGGCACGTATCTATGAGCAATACTATATCTTTGCCAAAATATTTTTTAATTTTTCTAATGACCTCGTAGTGAAAGCTAAAATCTTCAGGATTTTTTTGTTTTTGAAGAGGAACAATAAACAAAAGAATGTTATTTATACCCCTTTTAAGATCTTTCTCAATTGCCTTAATGACAGCAGAAGATGACCAACTTCTATTATCACCTAATCCTTTAATTTTTTTTGAGTCATTAACTTTTTGGTCTACAAAAAAAGGCTGTATCAACATTTTCTTTTTAATCGAATTTGATCGATCTATAGGGAAATAATTTTTAATCATTTAAGTTCAAATTTTTTAAAATCTTCATATGTAAGATATATGTTTAATTGATTTTTAGGAATAAATTTAGAAATTTGAATATAAGTTTGTCCAGGACCGCATGCATTGCGTTTATTCATTATTTCTGGCCTGAGCTGTATAGCCATCTTGAAAGCAGAAAAGCTCATCCAATAAAAGCTCTCAGCAATAAATAAATTATCAATCGTAGT
This sequence comes from uncultured Alphaproteobacteria bacterium, assembly GCA_902514885.1. GTDB lineage: Bacteria > Pseudomonadota > Alphaproteobacteria > HIMB59 > HIMB59 > HIMB59. The sequence continues at coordinate 5,144 of CABXST010000039.1, forward strand.
ATCGTTAATAAGAGGGGTTAGACTGTAATGAGATATTATAGGAAATTTACTTTTTAAATTATTCTCCTTGTATGTGAGTTTGTAAGTACAGTTCTGATTGCCTTTGTAAACGTTTTCAATTTCACGGTAATTTTCTCCAAAACCATCCAGAGATGAATTTACAAGAATACCTTTTTTATTTATTTTTTTCCAAGAAGTGACACCAGAAGTAATAAGATTTGATACAGTTTTTAAAGTCCCAAATTCTTTAAAGTCTGCTCTAGTTGCTAGAATGTTTTTATTCTTAAGAGTTTTGTTAAATTTATGCAAATCTCTCCTGAACATCTGATATTTAGAGATGTTTGAAGGAAATATATTTTTCACTTTTCTTACACGCTTACTATTGAGATATTTTTTTTCATAAAAATATTTTTTTATTTGAGTGTCCTTACCTCGAGCAAATAGAATTTTTTCATTTAAAACATTTTCAATTGTTACCCCTATGTCTAGATTGCAACCCCCTCCCCACTTATATAAATATTTTCTCTCCTTGTAACAATCTTCAGAAGTGGGCATATGATTAATTTTTTCTAAAATTTTTTTAATTTTTTCATCATCATTCCTGAATTCTAAAGCAATACATC
>CABXST010000040.1 GCA_902514885.1 uncultured Alphaproteobacteria bacterium
ATTGATAGATAAGATGTTTGACAGTAAACCCATTGGGTTAATAACATTGATAATACTGGGTTTTTTTGCTGGTTTGCTGAATATTTACAGGCTTATACGTCGCATAGAAAATCCCAAATAAATCTGTTTTATTACCTTCATGGCCAAAGGCGAAAGTCCCCTTAAACAGTTTGAAATTCAACCAATAATAGACATTAATCTGTTTGGATTAGATATTTCATTTACCAATTCTGCTTTATGGATGACTGTAACGACTGCATTTATACTGATATTTTTTACTGCACCTTTTTTAAAATCAAAAAAAACAAATTCTGTAAGTGATCTTTACCCGTCTAGGATGCAAGTTGCAGCAGAACTAGGATTTAGTTTTATTAATAGTTTGCTAAATGACACAGTTGGCAAAGAGGGGAAGAAGTACTTTTCCTTAGTATTTACTTTATTTATGTTCATTCTCTTTGGTAATCTTTTTGGAATGATCCCCTATAGTTTTACCTTTACTAGCCATATTATTGTTACACTTGCACTTGCCATGGGTGTTTTTATTTTTGTTACTGTTTTAGGTTTTGTAAAACATGGAGTGAAGTTTTTTAGCTTCTTTGTAATTCCTGGTTTACCTATTTATATGCTCCCTCTCCTTATACCAATAGAAATAATTTCTTACTTATCAAGACCTATAAGTTTATCTGTTCGACTCTTTGCTAATATGCTTGCTGGTCATACTTTATTAAAAGTTTTTGCAGGTTTTGTATCTGCTTTAGGAATTTTTGGAATTCTGCCATTAGTATTTATAATTGCCTTAACAGGTTTAGAAATACTGATAGCATTTTTGCAAGCATATGTCTTTGCGATATTAACATGTTTGTATATTAACGACGCTTTACACTTACACTAGATGTACATAAGGAGGTAAATATGGAACTAGTTGAAGGACTTAAATATTTAGGTGCAGGTTTAGCCGTGATTGGTGTGATCGGTGCTGGTATTGGTATTGGTAATGTTTTTGCTGCATTTATTACAGCTGTTGGAAGAAACCCAGCTGCAAGAAATGAAGTCTTTACCATGACAATGTTGGGTTTTGCCCTTGTTGAAGCTATTGCTTTATTCGCATTAGTTATAGCCTTAGTAATATTATTTTCCTAAGGAGATTGAGTAACTTATGCCTCAATTAGAGCAAGTAGAATTTTTTATTTCTCAGCTTTTTTGGCTGGGTGTATTTTTTGTAATACTGTTTTCAGTACTAACATACATAACACTCCCTAAAATTAGAGCTTTTTTGAACAAAAGAGATGATTTTGTTAGATCACATATCTCGAAACAAGATGAATTAATCAAAAAAGCTGAGTCAATAATTGAAAACTATGAGGCAAAACTTACTGAAGCTAAGAACCAAGCATCACAGATAATAAATGATACTAAAGATGAAGCTTTGCGTGAAAGCGAGAGGTTACTTAAAGCGACTGAGGAAAAGATTCAGCAAGAAATTAAGCTCACCGAATCTAGAGTACAGAAAGAAAAGGAAGATGCATTATCTGAATTAAACACTCAATTAAAAGACTCAGCAACAGACTTTATCTCGAAAGTAACCAATATAGAAAAAGGAAATATAAATTTATAATGAGTTATTTATTTCAAGATCCTAAGTTTTGGTTATTAATCTCTTTTATCACATTTATAATTTTAATGATTAAGCCATTTAAAAGTATGATGATTGGTGGCTTAGACTCAAAAATTGCTGAAATAAAAGAAAATATCAATAAATCTTTAGAGTCCTTTACGGAAGCTGAAGCTAAATTAAAAGATGCAGAAAAACAAACAGAGGATCTATCAAATAAGATTGATGAAATTATTGTAAATGCAAAAAAACAGTCTGAATCTATCTCAAAAAATATAATTGATAAAACTACTCTAACTATTCAATCAAAAGAAAAAAATTCAATTGACAGAATAAAACAAATAGAGCTATCTGCTGTACAATCAATAAAAAATCAAGCTTCAATTGAGCTTAATAAATTAATTTTTAATTATTTCTCTGAAATATCAGATGATAATAAAGCGAGAATGCTTAACAAAAGCGTTGCTGATCTTAAATCAATCAACTAATAACATAAAATCTCGTAGACTTATCATAAGTATCTTTTCAATCAGATTTTTATCATTAAAGTTAAATACAAATGGCAGTTTATACTCAAATATCTCTTTCTGAGGCACAAGAACTGTTCCTCCCTATAGGGAAGATAACAAATTTTGAGGGTATAAAAGAAGGTGTAGAAAACACAAATTATTTAGTTCATTTAAATAATGAGAAAAAATTTATATTAACTCTATTTGAAAAAAGAACCAAAAAAGAGGATCTACCATACTTTAATAATTTGATGAAATTATTTCATGACAATGGAGTGTCTTGCCCTCTAAGTTTGTCTTTGAATAATGAAAACTTATTTAAAGTTAAAGGGAGATCTTGCTGTATTTATAGTTTTATTGAAGGCAAACCAGTAATAAGACCCAATCAGGCGCAACTGATTTCATTAGGAAAATCGATTGCGAAATTACATCAATCTGGAGATAACAAGGAACTGTTTAGAGAAAACATGATGTTATTACCCTCATGGAAACTCATAACTAATCAATTTTTGCAAAAGGAGTCAAAAATAAATCTTAGTGAATATAAATATATTTTGAGCAATATTAATAAATTGAGTGATAGTTTTCCAAAAAATTTAAGAAGAATAAATATTCATGCAGATTTGTTCAAAGATAATATTTTTTTTATTGATAATGAAGTTTCAGGATTTATCGACTTCTTTTTTTCTTGTACAGACACTGTAATTTATGATTTGGCAACATTTGTAAATGCATGGTTTTTTTTTAATAGCAAATTTCAAGAAGAGGATTTCAAAAAATTTTTAAGTTCATATGAAAAAGAATATGAATTAACTATAGAAGAAAAAAATAATTTTAATTTTTACTTAAAAGTAAGTGCTATTCGTTTTTTCTTAACAAGGATCTATGACTTAAATTTTAATGTTGAAGGTAATGTTAAACATAAAAACCCTTTAGAATTTTTTGAAATATTTAAATTTCATGAAAAAAATAATTTACAGGACTTTTTTTGATTAAAGTATACACAGACGGCTCTTGTCTTGGTAATCCTGGTAATGGTGGTTGGGCATTTGTTGTTATTAATGAAAAAGATATTAGCTACAGAGCTGGTTTTGAAAGAAATACTACAAATAATCAAATGGAACTAATGGCAGCAATTAAGGCAATAGAATTTCTTGATAAATATAACGATATAAATCTAAATACTGATAGTAATTATGTAAGACAGGGTATAACCAATTGGATACTCAACTGGAAAGGAAATAACTGGAAGACATCTACTAAAAAGGCAGTTAAAAATAGAGAACTTTGGGAGAGATTAGATAAACTAAACTTAAGTAAAAATATAATTTGGAGTTGGGTGAAGGCACATAATGTCGATGAGTTTAATAACCAAGTTGATCAACTTGCTCGACAAGCAGCTGAAACTCTAACTGAGTCTTCGTTTAATTAAATCGGCAGTTTCAAGTTGCTCAATTGGTCCTATAGATGAAACTGTTAAATTTGAGTCAAGTATATTCTTTCTGGCCTTTTCAAGATCCTCTAATTGGACAGAGTCAATTTTTGAAATAAACTCCTCAGGAGACCTGATCTTATTATGCATTAGATAATTAGATGCATTAGATCTACACCTTGAGGAAATGCTCTCCTCTCCTTTTAGGATACCTACTTTAAATTTTGCTTTAGTCTTCGTTAATTCCTCTTGTGTAAAGGTAGTGGCATCAATATTTAATTGATCACAAAGAACAGGGATTAATTCTTTTACTTCCTTTTGACCGGTTCCTGCATAGACATAAAAAATACCAGAGTCGGAAAAAAAATCACCACTACTATAAATACTATAAACTAAACCTCTTTTTTCACGAATTTCTTGGAATAGTCTTGAAGACATACCTGATCCAAGAAGTGTTGAGTAGACTCTTGTAGCATAATATAGATCAGAGTGAATATCTACTCCCTCAAAACCAAGTAATAATTTAACCTGCTCTAAGTTTTTCTCCTCTCGGTATTCCCCACCTGAATATGATGATTTAGGAATATAATCGTCGTTGCCTTGAGGTAGGTTTTGAAATTTATCTTCAACAAGTTTAATAACTTTCTCCTCTTCAAAATTTCCAGATACTGAAAAAACCATTTTTTTAGGATTGTAAAAACCTTTCATGAAACCCTCTACTTGGTCTCTTGATATAGACTTTATAATATCAGCAGTACCTAGAATTGATCTTCCCATGGGTTGATCTGGATATGCTAACTCATCGAATTTATCACCCACAATACTGTCTGGTTCATCGGCATACATACCAATTTCTTGAAGTATCACACCTCTTTCTTTATCAAGTTCTTTAGAATCAAAAGTTGAAAATTGTAATATGTCACTAATAACGTCTATTGATAATTCAATGTTTTCTTTTAAGCCACTCATGTAGTAAGCAGTGATTTCTCTTGATGTGTATGCATTGTGAGAATTTCCTACCAGTTCTACTTCTTTCGCTATTTGAGCTGCAGATCTATTTTTAGTTCCTTTAAAAGCCATATGTTCCAATAAATGTGCGACACCATTAATCTCTTTACGTTCATTTCTAGCCCCTACCTTATTCCACATACCCACGCTAACTGTTTCTACGGTATTCACATGGTCCGTTATGAGCGTCATCCCATTATTTAATTTATGAATATTAGGCATTTAATTTAATGTAATCTCCCAACGCTTCGAAATTATTATCTAAAATTTCAAATTTTTCTTCATTTAAAAATTCTATATTTTTATTGTAGTTGATGTTATTACCCAATACTTTTTGAACAGTTTCTTGAAACTTTACAGGATGAGCGCAGGCTAAACACATTACTTTTTTAAGATTTAATTTCTCAGCACATACTACACCTACTGCCGTGTGAGGGTCTAATAAAATATTGAAATTTTCATAAGTGTTTTTAATTTGATTTTCAACTTCTTCAGAGGTTGCATTTTCTGATAAAAAATTCTCTGATAATAAATTATGTATAGAGCTATCTAATTTTTTATTATGTTCATTGTTTGGAATATTTTGAAATAGTTCTTTAGTAGAGTCTGGTCCAAGAAACTCAGCTAAGAGCCTTTCAAAATTACTTGATATAGTTATATCCATGCTAGGGCTATTAGTTTTTACAACATTATAGAGATGTAGATCATTATTACTTATAATTCGATGTAAGATATTATTCTCATTTGTTGCAACAATTAATTTATTTATAGGAAATCCCATAGACTTGAGTAAATAAGCAGAATATATATTTCCAAAATTTCCACTTGGCACTACAAAGTTATCAATATTACAATTTAGATATGACCAAGCATAATAGATAGATTGTGGTAATACCCTGAACCAATTAATTGAATTCACAGCAGTAAAACTAAAGGTTTTATTTAAATTTTTATCTTTAAAAAGTTTTTTTACTAAATTTTGACAATCATCAAAACTTCCATTTAAGGCAATATTGAAAACATTATTTGCTCCACTTGTAGTCATTTGTTTTCTTTGAAAAAGAGATGTGGAATTATGAGGATGAAGTATAAA
>CABXST010000041.1 GCA_902514885.1 uncultured Alphaproteobacteria bacterium
ATAAGGAGGATCAATATAAATTATTTGGCAAGAATTCAAAAAATCTATTTCTTGTTTATATGGATCTATGTTTAATACTTCATAGTTTTCTTCATTAGTATTTTTTATAAACACCTCAATCTTGTCGGTATGATTTTTTTCAATATCATTAAATATGACTTTTTTAGCCCCTCTAGATAAAGCTTCTATTCCAATTGAACCTGTGCCTGCAAATAAATCACAAAAAATAATATTATTTAGACTCACATCTAAATTGTTATTATGTAACAATAAGTTAAATATATCCTCCCTTACTCTTGCTAAGGTTGGTCTGTAATTACTTTTAGACTCTACTAAAATCTTTCTACCCTTGTATTTACCGCTTATAACTCTCATCAACTTGCATTTCTTTATAATTTCCGTACGTAATAGATTTTAATAGAAAACGTCCATAAGAAATTCTTTTAAGTTTTTCAACTTTCAAATTAAATAATGTACAGATATTTCTTATCTCTCTATTCTTACCTTCAGTAAGATCAAATCTCAATACATGTTTATTACTATTAGAATGTACTAAGTTCACATTTGGTTTTTTATAAATTTCTTTTCCATAAATTTTTTTATTCATAGATTTAATTTTATTTTCATCAAATGACCCTATTACATTAACCAGATAAGATCTTTTAATATTGGATTTAGGGAGTTCCATATATCTCTTAAAAGAGGTTTCTTTTGTAAATAATAATAAACCCTCAGAATTATAATCTAATCTACCAATATAGTGATACTGGTGATATTTTTTAGGTAGAAAGTCATAAACAATTTTTCTATCTTTTTCATCTTTTTTTGAAGTGATACAACCTTTAGGCTTATGAAATAAGAGTATATTTAATTTACTAGATTTTATTTTTTTTATTTCAAAAATATCTTTATCAGTTACTGATAAAAAAGGTCTTGTCTCAATATCTCCATTTAGTGTAACTTTTTTATTCTTTATTAGAATTTCTGCTTGTTTTCTAGAAATCTTAAATTTTATAGATAATTTTTTACTAAATGTTATTTTTTGCATGATCAGTAAACATCTTGATTATATTTTTATCAAATTTAGTTATTAAAAATTCTGGGTGCCATTGAACTCCCATACATAAAGGATGTTCATTATGATGAAAAGCTTCAATTATATTATCAGGTGCATAGGCATCTATTGTTAAATTTTTTCCAATTTTATTAATTGCTTGATGATGAGCACTATTAACATAAATTTTAGAACTATCTTTGAATATTTTCAGTTTCGACATATTGCTTAAAATTATTTCATGACTAGTTTCATTTCTAGGATTAGGTTGTTCATGTTCAATAAATGAGTCTATATCTTGAATTAAACTTCCACCAAAAAATACATTAAGAAGTTGGCTACCTCCACATATCCCTAAAATAGGTTTATTATAAGGAAAGTATCTTTCTAATACTTTAAATTCAAAATTCGTTCTATCTTGAATGGTTTGAATTTTATCTGAATGAATTTTCTCTCCATAATATTTTGGGTCAATATCAAAATCTCCCCCTGAAATAAGTAAACCATCTAAAAAATCTAAATTTCCTAACGTTTCTGTTATTGGAAGTATTACAGGTGTGCAGCCAAATTTATGAAGGCAGTCTGAATAATGACGCCTTAAAGCGAACCATGGATACTTAGAATAAGTGTTTTCTTTTTCCTTATAATCAGTTGTAATACCGATGATTGGGAGTCTAGTCACAATGAATAACCTAACAAATTTTATACGTCTTGTACTGAATCAAAGTAAATTAGCTATGGAAAAAGGTGAAATTCCAGTTGCATCAGTGATAGTTGACCCTATAGATGGAAGGGTTGTTGCAAGATCTTTTAATCAAGAGGTTGCTCTAAATGATCCAACAGCACATGCGGAAATTTTGAGCATAAGAAAAGCTTGTAAAAAATTAAATCAAAAAAGGTTAGATGGTCTTATCATGATTTGTAATTTAGAGCCTTGTAATATGTGTAAAGAGGTTATTAAGTCTGCAAGATTGTCTAAAGTCTATTATTTATTTAAAAATGACAACCCTCATCGAAAGACTATATCAACAGTAAAATATAAACGAATTAAAAATAATGAAGAAAATTTAATTAAAAAATTCTTTAGAAATAAAAGAACTAAAAATTAGCACCAATATCAGATCTATAATATTTTTCAGGCCAGTCAATCATATCAGCTATTTCGTAAACTTTCTTTCTACACTCAAAGTAATCATTTCCAGACGCAACAATTGAGAGAACCCTTCCTCCATTAGAAAATATTTTGTTGTCAATTAATTTAGTTGCAGCATGAAAAATATAAAAGTCATCATTATTTTCAAATTTACTAATATTTCTTATTTCTGTATTTTTTGGATAATTTTCTGGGTATCCTTTGGTTGCCAAAATTAAACAAATAGATTTTTTATTTTCGTAAAATTCAATTCTAGAATATTTTAAATTTTTTGTTGCGGTTGAATGAAGTAAGGCTAAGAAGTCTGATTTCACTCTAAGTGAAATACTTTGAATTTCTGGATCTCCAAATCTAGTATTGTATTCAAGTAAATAAGGCTGATTGTATTCATTAACAATTATCCCAAAAAATATTACTCCTTGGAATGCAATGTTATCACGTTTAAGACCATTAATTGTTTTTTTGACTATTTCTTCTTGAATTATATTGTTTAATTCTTCCTTTAAAATTGGTGCAGGGCTAATAGTTCCCATTCCTCCAGTATTTGGCCCAGTATCATTGTCTCCGATTCTTTTATAGTCTTGTGCTGAACCAAAATTTAAATAATCTTTTCCATCTGTTATTGTAAAAAAACTCAATTCTCTTCCCTCAATAAAGTCCTCAATTACTACTTTGTTATTTTTTTGGTTAAATTCCTTGTTAATAAATACTCTTTCACACGCTTCTATTGCTTTGTTAATGTCTGCGCAAACAAAAACCCCTTTACCTGCAGCTAAGCCGTCATATTTGACAACAATAGGCCCACTAAAACTCTCTAAATAATTTTTTGCTTTTTCAAAATCAACAAATGTTTGAGATTTTGCTGTTGCAATATCGTGCGATTGGCAAAACTCTTTCATAAACTCTTTAGAGGACTCAAGTTTTGCACCTTTCGAGTCAGGTCCAAAAACATTTAGACCGTTATTTCTAAGTTCTCCAGCTATATTTTCTGATAAATAGTTTTCTGGACCTACGACAACAAGGTCGGGATTAATTTTAATACATTCTCTAATAATATCTTCTTTAGTTGAGATATTTCTACACTCGGCAATTTGACTTATTCCATAATTCCCAGGGAAACAAAACACTTTTTCACAAAGATATGACTTATCAAGAATTCTACACAAAGCATGTTCACGTGCACCAGATCCTATAACTATGACATTCATTTATACATTATAATAAAGTATATTTATTTTGTGAATAATATTCCTGAGTACACCGTATCACAACTAAATAGATCAATAAAAGACCTATTAGAAGAAAATTTTGCTTATTTAAAGTTAGTTGGTGAGACAGGGTCAGTGACTATAGCTGGCTCTGGTCATGTATATTTTTCAATTAAGGAAAATGACGAAGTCATATCATGCATATGTTGGAAAGGGAGTTATGAAAATTTAAAAATTAAAATTGAAGAGGGGACTGAATATAACTTTTATGGAAGGATAACTTCTTACTCTAAATTTGGCAGATCTGTATATCAGCTCATTATTGACCAAGTAGAATATAGTGGAACTGGTTCAATTTTAAAGCTATTCGAAGATAGAAAAAAAGAATTATCCTCGATGGGTTTTTTTGATGATAATACAAAAAAAAAACTACCCAAGTATCCTAAATCAATTGGTGTGTTAACATCTTCATCTGGTTCAGTAATTCATGATATAATACATAGAATTTCTGAAAGATTTCCAATTACACAAATACAGATTTATCCTATTTCTGTTCAAGGTAAAAATTCTCATATTGAAATTATTGATTTTCTTGACTTAATTGAAAATCATGAGGTAAAAGATCATTTAAAGCCTGATTTAATTATATTTGCCAGAGGGGGAGGCTCTTTAGAAGAGTTAATGCCTTTTAACGAGCCAGATTTAATTAAAAGAGTTTTCAATTTAAAAATTCCTAACATCTCCGCTATTGGCCATGAGACTGATTATACCTTATTAGATTATGTATCAGATTTGCGTGCACCAACACCCACTGCAGCAGCTGAAATCGCTGTTCCTGATAAAAATCATCTATTTAATCACATACAGGATTTACAAGAAAAACTTAATTATTCCATTGAACAGAGATATATACTCGCTGAGCAACTGTTATTGAAATTTAAAAATTCAGTAAACTATTTTTCAAATAAAGTCAAAGATATTGAGAGCAAATTAAGTAAGATAAATAATGAGAATTTAGAAATTGTTAGTAACTCATTTTATAATAAATCAAATTTATTTAATGATATTTTCATAAGACTGCAAGAGAGTAGTCCTAAACAAAAAATTTCTGAAATACAAAATAAAATTCAATACATCAATTTTAATAATAAAAATTTTGTAATGAATAAATTAAAAATCTTATCTCAAAAATTATATTTACTTAATAAGATACTTAATACTTCTTCGATAGAGAGAAATCTAAAAAAAGGATATGCAATATTGAAATCAGATGACAAAATAGTTAAAAGTGTTCAATCTCTTAAAAAATTAGAATTTTTTGATGTTACTCTAAAAGATGGAGTTATAAATATTAAAAAAAAGCTATAGTTTCCATCTTTGATGTACCCATAACCATTGTGACGGTGAGTGCAAAATCCATTTCTCAAAATATTTTTTATGGACTATTTCAACTAACTCTTTGACATCATAATTTTTATATTGATCATAGTGCATAGGTTTTTCGAAGATTATATGAAATACACCATTATTATTTCTAATTGAATACACAGGGCATATTAACGTTTTGTATTTGATTGCTAAATTAGCAAAACCATCTGTTGCTAGAGCTTTTCTTCCAAGAAAATCAATTTCTACACCGCTACTATCTCTTTGATCAATTAAAAGCGCTAAATCTTCATTTTGTTTAAGTGCTTTAATCATATATTTAGCACTCTCAGAGCCTTTTTTGTAAAAAAAGGCTTTATCATTTT
>CABXST010000042.1 GCA_902514885.1 uncultured Alphaproteobacteria bacterium
ATGAATTAGAATATCTTGGTAAGAATTTAGAGGGTCCTGTAATTACCATCTCTCTACTTCTGACTAATTCCTCGTACCAACTATCGGGCGGTGGAAGGGAGTCTAAATAATCCTTAGGTTGTCTTGAACGATTTGTAAAAAGATTTACATATCCCTCTAATGATGGTTCAAAAAAAACCTCAGGAGGATATGAGATAGCACTATCAACACTTTTAAAGCTTGTTGCTACCATCCATGAAATTGGAATAAGTGTAACAACCATATATACAATAATAATTGTGGCTGCTAATTTTCTTGAAAATCCGCTAGCTTCTGAGGGTGATCTTGAAGTATCCATCATCTATCCTTGATTTTATTCATCACTTTCACATAGACGTTTCCAAAACCAAATATTGTTACAAACAATATAACCGCAAATGCTGAGCTATATCCCGTCTTCCATTTTTCAAATGCTTCTCGTTTTAAATTTATTGATGCTAACTCTGTTGCCGATCCAGGACCACCGGAAGTGAGTTCAGCTACTAAATCAAACATTTTGAAATTTTCAATACCTCTGAAAAGAAGGGCAAGTAATAAAAAAGGGAGAACGGAAGGTAATGTGATATGAATAAATTGTTGCCATTTGCTAGCTCTGTCTACCTCTGCGGCTTCATAAAGGTAGTTAGGAATTGACCTTAAACCGGCAAGACAGATCAGCATCGTAAAGGGTGTCCACATCCATGTATCAACAATGACAATAGACCATGGAGCCAAGGTACTTGAGCCGATCATATCAAAAATACCAAAATCATAGAAAAAATTAATAACGTAATTAAATAATCCAACTTGTGGGTTATATAAGTACGTCCAAAATACTCCAACAACTGCAGGTGATAACATCATAGGTAAAACAATAAGTGTTGTTAGCAGTTCATTGCCTTTAAATTTTTTATTGAGAAGTAATGCTAATCCTAGACCAATCAATGCTTGTATAACTAATGTCCAACAAACAAAATGGGCAGTAATTTGCATTTTTTCCCAAATCTCCTCTTTTCCTAGAATTTTTTTGTAATTTTTTAATCCTACAAATTTTACTTCTCTTCCAATCTTGTTAGCATAGAAGTTTGTAAAAGACATTCTTATGGCATAGATGAGTGGATAAATGTTAATAGCAAGAAGTAAAATTAATGTCGGTGCTATAAAAATCCAAGCAATAGCCTTATCAGACAATCCCTTAAACTTTTTAACAGCGCTTTTCATATTTCTAATTTAGGTATGGGTGAAAGGGTGGGAATAAACCCACCCTAAAAAATATATTTACTGATTAAATTTTACCGTCGTCTTCGAAGACTTCAGTCCAATCATCAATAATTTTGTCAAGTGCATCTTTTGCAGAGCCTTTTCCATTCACAACGTAGTCATGAATTCTCTCCTGCATAGGAAGCATCAACTCAACAAATGTTGGTTCTTGCCAAAAGTCTTTGACTATGCCCATAGAGTCTAAGAAACCTTGAGCGTACACAGCTGAGTCAACAAAATCAGGGGATCCTAAAACATCCATATGACATGAATATCCGCCTAAATCCCACCATTTTTGTTGAATATCAGGTTTTGCAAACCACTTCATATATTCCAATGCTAGATCTTGTTTGTCAGAGTATTTTACAACAGAAATACCCTGTCCTCCAAGTGTGGCTGCGCATACATTTTGACATGGATTTGCAAAGAAACCAGAAACTCTTCCATCGCTGTCTTCTTTAGAAACACCAGGCCAGAAAGCATACCAGTTCATTTGGAATGCAACTTGTCCTGATTTATAAGCGTCAAGATTTGCTACCATGTAGGCGTCTGAATGTCCTGGAGGTGCACAATCTTCGTACATCTTTCTGTAAAATTCAACTGCCTCAACTGATGCGTCAGAGTTAAAGTAGCCATCCATATCATAAGCTTTGTCTGGATTTTCGTACTGCATACCCCAAGCGTACATAGCTGCTGTAACACCCATAGTAATACCTTCAGAGCCACGCTCTGTGTTAATTGCAGCACCATATCTCACCTGGCCGTCAATTTCTCTTCCTTGGAAGAAAGTACACATATCATAAAGTTCATCCCAAGTCTTTGGAACACCTAGATCATAACCGTGCTTACCTTTGAACTCTGCTTGTAATTCTGGTCTATCAAACCAATCTTTTCTGTAAGCCCAAGCTAGAGCATCACCCATCGCTGGTAAGGCATAATAGTTTGGTGAACCTTTAGGCCATGTGGAATATGCGTAAACAGTTGCAGGGTTAAAATCATCCATTGAAATGCCATTAGCATCAAAGAAATCATTTAACTTCACATAGTGACCATATTCAGCACCTTGTCCAATCCATTGAGAGTCTCCGATTAACAAATCAAATGTTTTACCTTGGTTATTTAATTCGTTTAACATTCTCTCTGCAAAATTTGGCCATGGCACAAATTCGAAGTTCATTTCGACACCCGTCTCTGCTGTAAACTCTTTACTTAATTCCTGAAGTGCATTAGCTGGATCCCAAGCGGCCCAACCAAGAGTCAATGACTCTGATTTTGCATTTAAAGAAAAAAGTAAGGCAAAAACAGGAACTAGAAATACAGATAGTATTTTCTTCATGTTATTTCCTCCTCAGTTCAATAACTAATATTTGAATTATACTAATTTTTTAATTAATGATAAATGCCGAAATTACATGGCTTTTAAGCTATTTAAAAAAATAATATACTGTAATAATATGACTTGGGGGATAAGTGAATGACGGGAATTAAAGGTCCAGCTATATTTTTAGCTCAATTTGCAGGAGACGAAGCTCCTTTCAATAGCTTAGAGAATATTTCTAAATGGGCAAGTGATTTGGGTTATATTGGAGTCCAGATACCTAGTTGGGATAATAGATTATTTGATTTGAAAAAAGCCTCCGAAAGTAAAGATTACTGTGATGAGGTTAAGGGCACGTTATCAAAATTTAATTTGACATTAACTGAATTGTCAACACACCTTCAAGGCCAGCTTGTAGCTGTCCACCCAACTTACGATACTGCTTTTGATGGGTTTGCTGCTGCTGAAGTAAGAGGAAACCCTCGAGAAAGACAAAAATGGGCAGTAGAGCAACTCATGATGGCAGCCAAAGCTTCAAAAAATTTGGGACTGACTGATCACGTAACATTTTCAGGTGCTTTAGCTTGGCCTTATGTCTATCCATGGCCTCAAAGACCTGCTGGATTAATTGAGACAGCTTTTGATGAGCTTGCAAGTAGGTGGACTCCTATACTAAATCAATTTGAAGAGTGTGGAATTAACTTATGTTATGAAATTCATCCTGGTGAGGATTTACATGATGGTATTACATTTGAAATGTTTTTAGAGCGTGTAGGAAATCACAATCGATGTAACATGTTGTATGATCCTAGTCATTACGTGCTTCAACATTTGGACTATTTACAAAATATAGACATTTATCACGAGAAAATAAAAATGTTTCATGTCAAAGATGCGGAGCTTAACCCTACTGGAAGACAAGGTGTCTATAGTGGTTTTCAACCTTGGAAAAATCGAGCGGGTCGATTTAGATCATTAGGAGATGGGCAGGTAGATTTTAAATCTATTTTTTCAAAATTGACTACCTATGGATTTGAAGGATGGGCTGTTTTAGAATGGGAATGTGCTATCAAACATCCAGAAGATGGTGCTAGAGAGGGGTCACAATTTATTAAAGATCATATTATCAGGGTAACAGAAAAAGCATTTGATGATTTTGCCGACTCAGGAACAGATGAGACAGCTAACAAAAAGATGCTAGGAATTGAATAAAAATGCCTCAAAAAATTAGACTTGGAATGGTGGGTGGTGGTCAAGGAGCCTTCATTGGGGCTGTACACAGAATTGCCTCGAGAATTGATGATAGATATGAGCTTTTAGCTGGAGCATTTTCCTCAAATGCAGAAAAAGCTATCACTTCCGGTCAAGAAATTGGAATTGATGAAGACAGGAATTATAAAAATTTCAATGAAATGATTGAGGCAGAGAGTTCTAGAGAGGATAAAATCGATGCCGTTGCCATCGTTACTCCTAACCATATGCATCACCCTATTGCTATGGCTTTCATGAATAAAGGATTTAATATTATTTGTGACAAACCCCTAGCGATGAATCTGAAACAATGTGAAGAGCTTGTTCAAAGTAAACAAGATAATGATGTATTATTTGCTCTAACTCACAATTACACTGGTTACCCAATGATACGCAATGCCAGAGCTTTATGTCATAACGGAGATCTTGGAAAAATTAGAGTTATTCAAGCTGAGTATGCTCAAGATTGGTTAACAGAAGATTTAGAAAACAAAACTAAGAACGATGGAAATAAACAAGCATCTTGGAGAACTGACCCCATTCAGTCTGGGGCTGGAGGATGTATTGGAGATATAGGGACACATGCTTACAATTTAATTAGATATGTCACTGGTCTTGATACACAAGAGATAGCAGCAGAATTAACTTCTTTTGTTCCAGGAAGAAAATTAGATGATAACGCACAAATTTCTCTTCGTTTTAAAGAGGGTGCTAAAGGAACGATATGGTCTTCTCAAATAGCACCAGGAAATGAAAATCACTTGCAAATTAGAATTTATGGTGAAAAAGCAGGACTTGAATGGTGTCAGGAAGATCCTAACTATCTTTACTTTACAAAATATGGAGAACCTAAACAAAAAATTACAAGAGGTGGGGCAGGTGCACTCAATGTATCAAATGAAGTAACACGTATTCCTCCTGGACATCCTGAAGGATATTTAGAGGGATTTGCTAATATCTATACAGATGTTGCGAACGCGTTAATAGATAAGAAAAATGGTACATTTAACCCCGATAATCATCAATTCCCAAGCGTAGAGGATGGTCTTGAGGGTATTAAATTTATAGAGAGATCCATCGCATCCAGCTCGTCAAATTCAAGCTGGGTAAATTTTTAGTTAGTTCCAGTTTAATAATTTACGAGTTGACCAGTAATCATCTGTAGACAAAGCAAAGGACTCTAAAGATGGAATTTCTGCATCTTTTTTTTTAATACACTTTAAGTTTGTATCAAGCTGAGTGATTGTAGAGGCACCAGTAAGACAAATTTTA
>CABXST010000043.1 GCA_902514885.1 uncultured Alphaproteobacteria bacterium
TAATACTTCATAATCACTTGGGTGATTATTTTTTAAAAAATCAATTACCTTAAAACCATCTACAGCAACTGACTCACCCCCGGTAGCATTATTTATTAAGCAGTGAAGAAATTGATATCCAGGAGCTATCTCATAATATGGTAAATCAATATGATTTCTTAAACCTGTAGCAGTATAAGCTGAATTATTAGGGTTAGGTATATCAATGACCTCGAATGGTGTTTTAAAAAAAGTTTCTCGAGTGTGACTTATGTTTTTAAGGATATCAAAACCAGAATTTACTTTTGTTGGAGCATTTTTAACAATTGAAATACCAAAAAAATGTAGTTGTTGTAACCACTTTTTTAAACCATCGTCACCACTTGTTATTTCGCTGTAATCTATTTGAATATCTGCAAATGTATCTTGCATTGATTTATCCCAAATCCTATAAGGTGAAACATACTCTCGACTGTGTTTTAAAGAATAACAATTATGTCTTAACCATTCTCTCTCATAAACACTTTTATGTCCTCCCTCACTCCATTCAATCTCAAGATTACCTTCGCTATTTAGAGTATAATTTTTAGGATGAATATCTTCAGATACGTCAAGCAAATTAAAAGTTCGTTCACGAGCTGTTGGATGCACTTCAGAGGGACAATTATCTCTTAGCCATAGGAAATTATATTTACTTTTAAAACCATCACTCCAATCGACCAAAATAGACTTGTTATTTTTATCGATTGTTTTAATTAAAAGGTTTTCGCTCATATTAAAATTTATTAAATGTTTTATCCCAATTAGGAAAATTATTTCTTTGATATTTATTCAATGTTTTCATGATTTCAATCAAAAAAATATCTCTTTGAACCTCTAGATCTATAATACTGTATTTTCCAGACTGTTTTTTTGTGCCTGAAATCATTAATTTTTTTAGTTTTGCATCCAGTTTTGGAGCCTTTAATTTAGTCCAAGGTAACTTAAGAGCAGGTCCAAACTGCTCTAACATGTGTTTCATACCAGTTTGTCCTCCTGCAAGATGAAAAGTTAGACAAACACCCATAAAAGACCATCGTAATCCTGGCCCATATACAATCGCATCGTCAACATCTTGAGTTGATGCAACACCATCTTTAATTATGTGAAGTGCCTCCCTCCAAAGAGCTTCCTGTAAGCGATCAGATATATAGCCCTCAATTTCTTTTTTAACAATCAAAGGCTTCATTCCTATTTCTTCGTAAAACTTCTTAGCTGTAGTAATTGTGTTTTTCTTTGTTTGTTTTCCAGATACCAACTCAACAAGAGGTAATAAATATACAGGGTTAAATGGATGCCCTATACAAACTCTTTCTGGGTAATTACATAAAGATTGAATTCTTGTAGGCAAAAGTCCTGATGAACTTGACGAAATAATTATATTTTTTGGCAATAATTTATCTATATCTTTGATAAGTTTCTTCTTTAACTTTTCATTTTCTGGAGCATTCTCTTGGACAAAGGTAGTTGAATGAAGAGACTCTCTGAGATCAGAATAAATTTTCAAATTACTAAGTTTTGCATTTTTATTTAAACCTAATCTTTGAAGACTCTTTAAAGCTATTTTAGTATTTGATAATAGTTGCTTTCTTGCCTTAGCACTTGGGTCATAAGCTTTAACAATTAGACCACATGCTAGCATTCTAGCAGCCCATCCAGCACCAATGACGCCAGCACCAACTATTGTGACAATCTTTTTTTTAATCAACTTTTAAAAATATATTAACTCATAAATATTAAATTATGATATTTTTTTTGTATGATTATATACATTTGTAAGTTTCTTCATCTTATATCTCTGTTTATTGCTGGAGGAGGAGGTATTGGTAGTGCTGTTATTCAATCTATATATAAAAAAGAAGGTAAAGTGCCTGGGCCTCATTTGGCTAAAGGTTTTAGGGTTTTAACATTTTTATCTTTATTAGCTATCATCACAATGTGGGTTACTGGAATTATTTTGCTATTGGTAATATATGGATCATTTAATTTAGGTTGGACTTTTCATATGAAATTATTTGGAGCTAGCTTAATTTTAATAACAACTATATTTATAAATATGCATTTATATGTATCAGCTAAAAAAAGCCTAACCCCCAATCAAAAATATATTAAAAATTCTGGATCTTTGTCTAGATTTGGCTTGATTCTTGCCATAGCTGGCGCAATAGGATCTTTTGTCTGACCTTATTTATTTTTTTTTATTTTATGATATTTTTTGTGAATGAAAGTTGACTTGGACAAATGGCATCATTGTGACGTTGATAAAGAAGAATTTGTAAAGCTTCTTAAGAAGTCGGATTATCAAGGTTTTAAACACATGTTTATTTTTTTTGGGTCTTTAATTGTATTCGGTGTTTTAGCTTATGTTACATGGGGTACTTGGTGGTCTTTATTATTTTTTTTAATTTATGGAAATATATGGAATTGTGCTGATCCTATTTGGCACGAAACTGGTCATAAAACTGCTTTTAAGACAAATTATTGGAATAACTTTTTTTATCACATTGGCAGTTATATGAATGGTTTTGAACCAGTAAGATGGAGATGGTCTCATTTCCGTCATCATGGTTATACTTATTTCGATGATCCTCTGGATTTTGAAATAGCTATTAGAAAGCCTACTGACGTTTTTTACTTTTTCAGTTTATTCATACCTTTCTTTGATATATTTAATTTTAAAAAAACGACTCAATACGAAACAATTCTTCATGCATTAGGAAAAAAAACAGAAGTAATGAAGCAAGTAATTCCTGAAAGAGAGCATCAAAAATGTATAAATTCTTCAAGATTACATGTTGGTATTTGGATTTTATTAATTTCAATATCATTTATTTTTCAGTCATGGCTACCTGTTTTATATTTTTTACTTCCAAACTTTTATGGAATAACACTCAAAAGACTTTTTGGATTAACTCAACACACTGGGCTAAAAGACAACATCAAAGATCATAGATATAGTACGAGAACAATGCATTTAAACCCTATTTTTAGTTTTTTATATTGGCAGATGGAATATCATATTGAACACCACATGTTCCCAACTGTTCCCTCACATAATTTACCCAAACTTCATCAATTAATAAAAGATCAGATGCCTCCTGCTAAAAAAGGTTTATGGGGAGCATACTCTGAAATTATTCCTACAATTTTGAAACAAGCAAAAAACCCCTCATACGAATTACAAGTAGCCGTTCCTTCAAATAACAATGGCTAAAAGAACTTCCGTTTTTGATTTATGGAGTCAAAAAGGAAAAAAAAAGTGGCCTCAAACACACATAGATAACGCTAAAGAAGCAGAAGCAGCTTATCAGGCAGGTATTGAAATCATCTCTTGTGAACCAGATTATCATTTTAAAGAAGTAAGAAAAGTAGCACCTACTGCTTTTTTGTCCGTAGGGCTTAGACATGGTTCCGTAAGTTCACCTCAAGAGGCAATAAAATATGGTTTTGAAATATTAGAAATGGGAGCCGATGCGGTCTATTGTTCTCATTCCATATATTTTATAGAAGCTATGGCAAAAGAAGGAATACCCATTACTTCTCATGTTGGTTTGGTACCCAATCTATCCACTTGGACCAACTTTAGAGCAGTTGGGAAAACAGCAGAAGAAGCACTCCAAGTATGTCAAAAGGTTAAAGATCTTGAAAATGCTGGTGCTGCTTGTGTAGAAGTAGAGGTAGTTCCCATTGAAGTAGCAGACCATATTACAAAAAATACGAAAATGATTACGATGGGAATGGGATGTGGGGATGTTTGTGATACACAATATCTTTTTTGTAATGACATACTTGGAATTAATACAGGTCATTATCCAAGACATGCAAAAAAATATGTCGATGTGCTATCTAAAGAAAATGAATTACAAAAATTAAGAGTTAATGGATTTAAAAAGTTTATCGATGAAGTTAATAATGGGAAATACCCAGAAGACAAACATCAAATAAGGATGGAAGAAAAAGAGCTCAATAATTTTCTAAATAAAATTAAATAAGATGAAAAAAGACTTTTTTAGAAAAGTTGCTTTTGGTTTAGGTCCCGAAGAAAAAATAAATGAAGATCCTTTAGTTTGGTCAAAGAGTCAATTTAATAACATACCTGACTTTATATGGAGCTATAAACTTCCTAGTTTAGTTGATCAAAGAAAAAAATATGGAGAATGGGTCTATGGTGATAGAGAAGTACTTAGGAAAAAATTTAAAAATGATCGCCTTATGTATGAAAAAGAAAAAGATTTACTCAGAGCAAAAACAGGTGAAAAATTCTTTGAGTCGTTAGAATTATCTATAAGACATAATACTGCTTTAAGGACAACAAATCCTGTTTTTGAGAGAATGTGGCATTTTTGGTCAAATTTTTTTGCTATTAGTGAAAAAGATTTTCTTGCTAGTTTTTCAACTGGTGTCTATCAAAGAGATGTTATTAGACCTAACATGTGTGGTTCATTCGAAGATTTAGTATATCAAGTTACTACTTCTTGGTGCATGCTACATCACCTTGATAATGCTGAAAATATTGGGCCAAATTCAAAAGAAGGTGTGAGATTAAACAATAAAAATAAAAAAGTGGGACTAAATGAAAATCATGCCAGAGAATTGTTAGAATTACACACTGTCTCTCCTGATGCAAATTATAGTCAAGAAGACGTGATAAATATGGCTAAAGTAATGACAGGT
>CABXST010000044.1 GCA_902514885.1 uncultured Alphaproteobacteria bacterium
GTCATGTTACCCTTGTTTTTACCAGAGGGTGTAAAGCCAGATAATCTTCTAAGAGCTTTAGTTGCCGTTACCCTTTTTCAATCTGCATATATGGCTGAAGCTATTAGGGGCGGACTTCAAGCTATACCTCGTGGTCAAATTGAGGCTGCTCAGTCTTTGGGCTTAAATTACTGGCAAACAACTCGAAAAATTATTTTACCTCAAGCACTTAAGATAGCTATTCCCCCTATAGTTAATACATGTATTGGCTTATTTAAGGATACATCTCTTGTGTTGATTATTGGATTATTTGACTTATTAGGAATTGGTAGAGCGGCTTTATCTGATATTACTTGGACAAAGCTTTACTATGAGGTTTATGTTTTTGTATCATTAATATTTTTTATATTTTGTTTTGGGATGTCTCGCTATAGTCTATATTTAGAAAAGAAATTAAAGACTGATAATTAATATGGAACAAGTTATTCAATTAGAAAAAGTTAACAAATGGTTTGACGACTTCCATGTTCTTAAAGATATTGATCTTAAAGTCGAAAGAGGCCAAAAAATTGTTATTTGTGGCCCAAGTGGTTCTGGTAAATCAACAATGATCAGGTGTATCAACAGATTAGAGGCACATCAAAAAGGTCAAATAGTTGTTCATGGCACTGAATTGACAAATGATTTAAAAAATATTGATATGATTAGAAAAAATGTTGGCATGGTTTTTCAACAATTTAATTTATTTCCACACCTGTCTGTCATAGACAATATTTCGCTTGCTCCAATCTGGGTAAAAAAATTACCAAAAAAAGAAGCTGAAAATATAGCTATGACATATTTAGAAAAAGTTAAAATTCCCGAACAAGCTCAAAAATTCCCTGGTCAGTTATCAGGTGGGCAGCAACAAAGAGTCGCTATTGCTAGGTCTTTAGCAATGAACCCTGATATCATGCTATTTGATGAACCTACCTCTGCACTTGATCCTGAAATGATCAAGGAAGTTTTAGATGTGATGATTCAATTAGCTGAAGAGGGAATGACCATGTTAGTTGTCACTCATGAGATGGGTTTTGCAAAAACCGTAGCTGATCAAATGATTTTTATGGATGAAGGCAAAATTGTCGAACAAGCAACACCAGATGAATTCTTTAATAATCCTAAAAGTGACCGTACTAAATTATTTTTAAGTCAAATACTTAATCATTAAAAAATGAATGAAATTACAATGGCCCTAATATCGGGCTGGATTGTATTTTATTTTGCTGTTTTTTTACCTGGCCCTAATACTTTTTTTGTAGCATCTGTAGGGATAAGTGGTCAAAAAAAACAAATCTGGGGTGCTGCTGTTGGAACCGCAATTGGCTCTTTTACTTGGTGCTTATTAGCCACTACAGGAATATCCTTTCTTATCTCAAATTTGATGGGATGGGGCTTTATTTTATTAAAAATTCTTGCAAGTCTTTATATGATTTATTTAGCATATCAAATTGGTAGCCAGTACTTTAGCTCTGAAAATCAACTTATTAAATTATCTAATGAGAGAAATTTTTTTAATAGCATGAAAAAGGCAGTAATCGTAGCCTATACTAATCCCAAAGCTTTTGCATTTTGGTCCGCTTTAGCAACTTTGCAATTTAGTGAAAATTTAACTTTTAGTATCGCTTTAATTTTTGCGACAGGGAGTTTTTTTATCTCTGCTATGAATTATTCAATTATTGGGCACTTTTTTGGAATTAAAAAGTTTTCAAATTATTTCAATAGGCCTAAAAATATTATCAATTTAATATTTGCTGGTCTTTTTATATTTGTTGCTATTGAAATTTGGGTATTGAGTTAGGCAAAAAGCCCTGAATAGGGCTTTTAAAATTTTCTTATAAACCTTCTATCTAACTCTTTTTGCCTTCTCTCAAGGTCAATCATATCAATTGCTTGAGATAAATAAGACTCTTCTTTGTTAGTATTTGTTTTTTGATCATTTTTTTCGTTAATAATTATATTTCTAATAGATTTAAATAAATTACTCATTACGCAGCCTCTTTCATGTCATTAGGAAAAGATTGATTTCTTTGATATTGGGAGTATGCCCATTGCCAATCATTGCCATATTCAACTTTGCAAAAGTTAATAATACTATCTTCTTTTTTACTAAAAAAAGACAACCAGAAATTTAGAGATCGCTCTGTAAATCCAAAAATTTTATTCATTTTTATATATTTCCTTTCAGACATATATATAGGTCTAAAAAAATATTTTACTTTTGCTAAATACAGACGGCTGATGTCTTTTTATGAGACTGCCAAAAAAATTTCATTAAAATTTTAAATTTGTATGTAGTCAATATTGCAAAAATAATGATAGGTTTGCTATATGGACTACAAGATTTTTGATGGCCATAATGATGTTTTATTTAGGCTATTTTTAAAGAAAAACCCAAACTCTCATCTTGATTTTATAGGTGGAGATAATGAGGGTCATTTAGATCTTCCTAGAATGAAACAAGCTAATTTCAAGGGGGGTTTGTTTGCAATTTACGTTCCAACTCCAGAACATGATATTTCTGACTCAGATAAATTAGTTAATTACAAAGATATGGAACAAGACGAATATTCATTACCATTACCAAGATCTGTTGAAGTGAATGATGCTCTACCTATCGTTTTAAATCAAATATCAATTCTTTCTAAAATTGAGAGAAACTCTGGCAACAGAGTTAAAATTTGCTTATCCAGTGAGGATTTAGAGACTTCTTTTAATGAGGACTATCAGCAATTATCTGTTGTGATGCATATTGAAGGTGCAGAGTGCATAGATAAAAACTTTTACAATCTTGAAACTCTTTACCGAGCTGGCCTTAGATCTGTTGGGCCAGTTTGGTCAAGGCCTACTATATTTGCAGAGGGCGTTCCCTTCGCATTTCCACAATCACCTGATATTGGCGAGGGTTTAACTGATATTGGAATAGAGTTAATAAAAAATTGTAATTCTCTTAAAATGTTAATTGATACTTCTCATTTAAACGAAAAAGGATTTTGGGATATTGCTAAATACTCAACATCACCCTTAGTTGCAACACATAGCAATGCTCATGAAATATGCTCACATACTAGAAATCTCACAAATAAGCAATTAGATGCGATCAAAGAAACGGAAGGCATGGTAGGGGTTAATTTTGCACCTGCTTTTTTGAGGAGAGATGGAAAAATGGTCTCTGATACAGAATTACAAATAATTGTAGACCATTTTAAATACCTCATAGATTATCTTGGAGAAGATAAAGTAGGCTTTGGCTCTGACTTCGATGGAGCTATGATGCCCAAAGATCTTAATAGTGTATTAGGAATGCATAAATTGATTGAATTATTATCGAAGCAAAATTTTGATGAAAAACTAATGATGAAAATCACTCACCTAAATTGGATAAACCTTTTAAAAAGAGTGCTAAAATAAATGATATTTTTGTTTAAGTGAAACTTTAGTATCAAAAAAATTCTGATATAATTTGTTAATGGGACTACATTTTGATCATAAATCAAAAGCTGGTGAAAGAGCTATGGAGAAAGAACGAAAGCGTCTAGAAAAGCTTGCCGCAAAGAAAGCTAAGAGAGAAGCTAAGAAAGAAGCTGAAGAATTAGCTGAATTAGAGCGTCTTACAAATCCAAATGCTCCACCTGAGGGAAATCAGGAACAATAATCTGATTAACTTCAATAATATGAATTTTTTCGATCTCTAGTATCGACTCAGACTTCCTTTAACTTATATTTTCTTTGATCCTCAGACATAGAATTAACTTGCTTTTCATACCAAATTTTAAATTCAGTTGTTGTGTCCTTGTAAAGAATAACTTTTTTTCTAATAAGGAAAATACCAATATCACTCTCAGGAACACCAATGAAAGTTTGTCTTTCGGTATGCATAACTTTGATATTTTTTTGTAAAGGTTCATGTTCACATAAAAAATATCCGTAGTGTTCCCCCCAAACATACCTAATGATAGGAGTTGTGGCCTCAACCATCATTTGCACATATTTATCTTCATTTTTAAGAAAATTTTCCATACCTGGTACAGGTTGATGAATTTGTGCAAAAGTAAGACCAATTTTCTCTTTAGGTTCCCAAACAGACGGGAAAGAAACATGTAATGCAATAAGTTTGTTAGATCTGTGAAAAATTGCTATGTCTTCTTGGATAGCATAGCCAAGTTCAATAAAATTATTAAAATTAACAGCCTTTGAGGGATATTCACTTTTTAAAATATTACTTAACTTATTGCATATAATTTTATCTGTTTCTGCTGTGTAATAATCATCAAAAAAAATATTCTCCTTACATTTTTTTTTTAAATCTAAGTATCTATCTTGATGCTCATCAAATTCTATAATTGGCAAATCGTTTATCTTTTTTATTCCAGGGGCTACAGAATAAATAGGTCCATATGGTTCCCAATCAATCATTTTGTAAAAAAAATCAATATGCCAATTAATGTGATAGCAATAATTATAAGCTTTTTAAATAGGTCCTCGGGTATCTTTTTGTGAACATAATAACCTATCCAAACACTCAACATTACTAAAAAAGCTATTGGATAGTATATTTTGATAATATTTAAATAACTCCCTCCAAGAAAAACAAA
>CABXST010000045.1 GCA_902514885.1 uncultured Alphaproteobacteria bacterium
TACTGCAAATATTGATACCACCATCTCCTTGAATAAACTCTATGATAATGGCTATTGTTTTTTTATTAACTAGTTTTTTGAGATGAGAGACATCATTAAACTTACAAAACTTTACTTTACCTGGTACAGGTCCAATATCTGTCTTATATTTTTTATTACTACCAACTGATAAGGCTCCAATTGTTCTTCCATGAAAAGAGGAAGTCATAGCAATAATCTCATCTTTGCCTTTTTTACTTCCATAGTTTCTTGCTATTTTTAATGCAGCTTCAATGCTCTCTGCACCTGAATTTGAAAAGAAAACATCACCTTTGTTAGAATTCTCAGATAATAATTTAGATAATTTAGTCTTGAACTCATGCATTTGTGAGCCAGACAAATGAGTAATGCCAGTTTTTATTTGATCTTGTAAACTTTTTCTTACTATTGGGTGATCATACCCAAGAGAATTAACCGCTACACCTGCTGAGAAATCTAATAATTTTTTATTATCTGAAGTGTGCAAATAACACCCTGGGTTGGAAATGTTTGAAGATTTTTTTATTTCATCAACGGAATTTTCAATGAATCCATATTGAAACTGAATTTGAGTATTAACATCAAAATTAGATTTATAATATTTATTATAATCTTCTTGACTAGAAATTCTAAAATCAGAACTCAGATCTATAATTTTAACTTTTGATATTAATTCTTTTACATATTCATAAGCTGAACCGTGAGGTAATGCTAAAAAAACGCAATCTAGATTTTTAAAATCATCAAGATTATCTGTTTGTATATCTTTTAAGTTTAATGATTGTAAATGAGGAAACTCCTCATCAATTGGCAATTCTCTTTGAAATATTTTTGATAGCTTTACATTTGGATGCATAGAGAGAATTCGTATTAATTCTATGCCTAAATATCCATTAGCACCTATTATTCCTACTTTAATCATTATTAATCCTATTGATTATTTTAGCAAAAACATTGACATGGTTAGTTGAATTATAAATGTTTAAAAAGTCTGAATTAGGTATAGAAAATTTATCAATAGATTGTTTGTATGCAGAGACATTATTTGTAACAGGTCCACTTATAATCAATAATTTATCGTCTAGATTATTTAATTTTAGATTCTCAATTATATTAACTGCTCCTGATACGTCATAAGCACAAATAATAATCACTTCGATTGACTCCGTAATTTCAATATTTTGAATGATTTCCTTGGTTCCATAATCTCCATGATAGCCATCTCCTAATTCCATTAAAATTATTTCTGCATCTTCTGACATATCACTAATAATAGAGGTTGAGCAATTTTGTATAGTTTCTTTGTCATTCATACAGGTACTAGGAAGACCATAATCTACAAAATCTGATGTTTTATAAGCTCCATTATCTTCATAAGAGTATAAATCTTTCTGGGAAGCAGTGCCTGCTAACTTACAGGCATTAATTTTCTTATAATAATTACTGAGTGTTTTAATTATAAAAGAAGTTACGGTAGTTTTTCCTGAGTCTATACCAGTGCCGATGACAGCTATAGATGGAATTTTATTTAATATCTTATTTTCTTTAATTTTAGAATAATCAACTAAATTCAATTGTTTATTAGTTTTATCTATAATAGATCCAAGCACTTCACATTCTGTAGCTGGGCCTAAGAGGATATTGAAATCTTTACAATTACCAATGACCCCTCCTAAATTTAAAATATGAATTTTATCGTGTTTATTTAATTCAGAGGGAACAGATCCTGTCATCCCTGAGGATGCAATCCTATTACCTAAAGCACCAAGGATAATATCTCCCTCAGTTAATTCAGTAATTCTTCCAGAAATTAGCTCTAGCTTATTGTAATTAGGATTAACTGAAATTACTTTAACCGCAATTAGCTGCCCTTGATTACAATCAATCAAATCAGAGATACTCAATTCATCGATATTATTGATGTTTTTAAGTACAGAGCCTATTTTTTTAGTATTAATCATCTTAAGGTTGGTTTTATATAATTATCAAGAATATAAGCAATATTTTATTTAATTGGTAATTTATTAAAATATTAGACTAGAGCTTTAAATTACGAACATTTTTAGCAGCTTGGCGAATTCTTTGCTCATTTTCTACTAAACCTATTCGCACAAAACCCTCACCATATTCGCCAAAAGCGATACCTGGCGAAACAGCTACTTCAGCTTTTGTCATTAAATCCTTAGCAAATTTTAAAGATCCCTTATTTTGGTACTTTTTAGGTATAGGTGCCCATGCAAACATACTTGCTTTAGGACTGGGGATATTCCAACCTGATCGTGACATAGACTCAACTAATACATTTCTTCTGCTCTCATAAATAGACCTAATTTCAGAGACACATGATTGAGATCCATTAAGTGCTGTAGCAGCCGCAACTTGAACAGGTGTGAAGGCTCCATAATCTAAGTAAGATTTAATTTTAGTTAAAGCTTCTATTAGTTTTTTATTTCCAACAGCAAAACCTATTCTCCAACCAGCCATGGCATATGTCTTTGACATTGAAGTAAACTCAACAGCAATTTCTTTGGCTCTATTAACTTGTAAAATTGAAGGTGGTGGTTTCTTATCAAAGTATATTTCTGCGTAAGCAAGGTCAGATAAAACATAAACATTATACTTCAATGCCATCTTGATAATTTCCTTGTAAAAATCTAAATCTACTACTTGTGCAGTTGGATTAGAGGGAAAAGAAACTATTAATGCTACAGGTGAAGGTGAACTATTTCTAATAGAGCGATCCAATCTTTCCAAGTAAGTCTCAGGATCAAAGATACCGTCTTTCATAGTTTGTAGATGTCTTAGTGAAGCACCTGCTATAATAAATCCATAAGGGTGAATAGGATATGAAGGATTAGGTGAGATAATAATATCACCAGGTGTTGAAATTGCTTGAGCTAAGTTAGCTAAACCTTCTTTAGAACCTAAAGTTACTATAACTTCACTGTCAGGATTTAATTTGACACCAAATCTTTTTTGATAATATTTAGCTTGAGCTTTTCTTAAACCGGGTACTCCCTTACTCATAGAATACCTGCCTGTTCCTGGTTTATCAGTCACTTCTTTTAATTTATCTCTAATATGCTTAGGTGTTGGCATGTCTGGATTGCCCATGCCAAAATCAATGATATCTTTACCGTTCTTTCTAAGTTTTGCCTTAAGTTTATTTATCTCTCCAAATATATAGGGAGGTAAACGATCAATTCTGTTAAAATCTTGCTTCACAATGTTTAAAATAGATTTTTTTATAAATATCTAAAGTATAAAAATATTCAAAATATTTTTTTAGGCTAGTTCTATTTCACCTCTGAAAAAAGTTATTGCTTCTCCCCCTATGAGAACTCTATCATTCATATCTGTACAATGAATTTTTCCACCTCTTTCAGAAATTTGAAGAGCAATCATATCTTTTTTATTCAGTTTTTTTGACCAATATGGAATTAATTCACAATGAGAGGAGCCAGTTACAGGATCTTCAGGGATACCTAATTTTGGAGCAAAGTTCCTTGATACAAAATCTGACTCATCTCCTTTTGCTGTAATTACAACAGAAGGGTAATTAAGTTTCTTTAATTTTTCTAAATTTGGCTTCATAGATTTAATTTCATTTTGATTTTCGAATACAGCTATTAGGTCTCTATGTGCTAATATTTCAACAGGAGTTTTCCCTAATGCTTCAAAAATATCAGATGTCACTTTAACAGCTTTTGGCGGCCTTGAGGGAAAGTCCATTAGATAAAGATTTTTATTAATGGAAACATTTAATATATCACCTATTTTTGTTTTGAAACTCAATGATCTAATATTAGTTTTATATTCATTTATTAAAACATGAGCAGTAGCTAAAGTTGGGTGGCCAGCTAAATCTAGCTCAGCATTAGGAGTGAACCACCTTATATAAAATTTGTCACCCTCTTCTATGAAAAATGCCGTTTCTGATAAATTATTCTCCATAGCTATATTTTGCATTATTTGATCAGGTAACCATTCTTTTAAAGGGCATACAGCTGCAGGATTTCCTTTAAAAATCTTTGATGCAAAAGCATCAACTTGGTAAATAGGAATTTTCAATTATTTATTCCCACTCAATAGTAGACGGAGGCTTGCTTGTTATGTCATACAAAACCTTATTCACCCTGGGAACTTTATTAATTATCAGTGTTGCAACTTCAGATAATGTATTAATATCAATTGGAGTTATATCTGCAGTCATTCCATCAACTGAATTGATACATCTAAGAACACAAGTCTCTTCATAAGTTCTTTCATCTCCCATAACTCCAACTGATTTAACTGGGAGTAATACAGCAAAAGCTTGCCATGATTTGTTATATAAATCTTTATCAATTAAAAAATTAATAAAAATTTCATCTATGTCTCTCAATGTATCTAATCTCTGTCGATTAACCTTTCCGATACAACGAATGCCCAATCCAGGACCCGGAAAGGGATGTCGATTTACAAATTTATGATCAAGCTTGTAAAACAAACCTAATCTTCTTACTTCATCCTTAAAAAGCTCTCTAAAAGGCTCTATAACATCAAATTTA
>CABXST010000046.1 GCA_902514885.1 uncultured Alphaproteobacteria bacterium
CAAAAAAATATCTTTAATGCTATTTGATGTCTCAAAAGTTGTTGACTCATTATTTTTATTTTGTGTAATTTTGAAAAGCTCTCTCCTTAAATATAATTCTTGAAGAGTTTCTAAATAATTAGAAAAAACCTCTTTTGAAAAAACAATTTGATCTATCTGAAATGATAGGTCTTTATGCGTTTTAGACTGAATATCTGGGATGTAGTTTTTAATTGTATCTATTGAAACATTCTTTTGTGATTTATGAAAATCCTCTAACACATTAAAAATTTTTAAATTTTCAGCATTAGCGAATAAAGTATTATCTAAATACTCGAAATGTGTATCAATTAAATCAGGGTGTTTAAGCAGGTAAGCAATTACAATAATTTCGATATCATTGTCTTTTAAACTTTCAAAAGTTTTCTGCATAAAGCTTAAGTTATTTATAAATTTAAAAAAAGATAGTCTTAGACTGAAGTTTTAGGGGATAAGATCTCAATATTTAGTGAACAATTTACCTCAGGGTGCAAGTCTATATCTACAGAGTATTCACCAGTAGTTTTAATTTTATTTCCTAGTTTAACAAACTTCTTTTGAATATTTACCTCATTTTCACTTAAATAAGTAACTATATCAGACACACTTAAAGAACCATACAGCTCACCGTTTTCTTTAGCTGCTATTTCTTTAGTAAATTTTAACCCATTGATTTTTAATGCAGTATTATTAGCGTTTAGTTTGTTTTCATCATCTTTTTTCAAAAGATTCTTTTCAAGAGATTTTATCTCTTCAATATTTTTTTTCGTAGCAAATTTAGCTTTACCAATGGGAACTAAGTAGTTCCTCGCATAGCCATCTTTAACAGAGACAACTGATCCTATTTCCCAGTTTTTTTTGAATTTTTCTAAAACAACGACTTTTGTCATAATTTAAATTAAAGACAAGTACCTTGCTTGTTTTATAGCCTTAGTAATTTTTGAGTGTATAGATCTGGACACATTGGTTACTCTTTGAGGAATAATTTTTCCATTATCGTTAGTAAATTTTTTAAGTAGGTAAGTATGTTTATAGTCAAGTTTCATCAATTCTTCGTTAGAAATATTTAAGTTTTTTTTCATTAATTATCTTTACTTACTTGCGGTGTAACCTCATTTAAATCATTAAAAGATTTAGTGATCAGAAATCGAAGGCAGTCTGTATTAAATTTTAAAAATACATCGAGTTTCTTTGGAAAATCTGGAGAAGAATTAAATCGCATGAATTTGAATGAGCCTTTTGAGTACTTTTTTATGGATGACTTTAAGTTTTTAATTCCCCAGTCTTCTTTGTAACCAATAGAAACACTATTTTCTAAAAAAAATTGATCAATTAATATATTAAAATTTTTTACCTGTTCATTTGCAAGGTCAGGTTTTACTATAATTGTTGTTTCATATATGCTAGTCATGTAAAAAGAGTATCTACAGATATAATCTAGCTATGTCAAATAAAAATCTTTCTTTGCTTTTTACAGGTCAAGGCGCACAATTTGCTGAAATGGGGGCTGATTTCTTAGAAAAATATGACTGGGTTAAAGAGAGATACTCTCAGAGTTCAAAGATTTTAGGCTATGATCTGTTAGAAGCACAAAGTGACCCTAGTCTTTTAAACTTAACTCAATATAGCCAACCCATGATTTTTGTATTTAGTTCAATAGTCATTGATCTGTGTAAAGATTATTTGCATGAGCACTTCTCCAAAATTACATTAGCAGGACATTCTTTAGGTGAGTATTGTGCTTTGTACTTTGCTGGAGCATTGGATTTTGAAGAAATGCTTGAAGTAGTTAAATGTCGAGGTGACTCTATGTCAATAGTTTCAGATCCTGATAAATATTTAATGTATGCAATTTTAAAAAAAGAAGATTTGAGAATTGATGAAACTTTATTTGGAGATGGTGTGTATTTAGCAAATCTTAATTCTGACAGACAAGTTGTCATATGCGGTCTCAAAGATATAGTCAACAAGTTTAAAGAACAAAACCCAATAGGTAAATTTATACCATTAAATGTTTCAGCACCATTTCATTCTGAATTAATGAAAGATAGTGCGAGATTATTCAGTGAAAAAATTAAAAATAATTTATTTAAAAAAATAAATATTGACTTAATTTCTAATCATAAATTAGTTAATTATAAAAATATATCTGAAAAAGAATATAGTAACCAGTTATCACTTCAGATACACTCACCAGTAATGTGGTCAGAGACTATAAAAACCATTTTGAGTGAAGATATTAATACATTCATTGAAATAGGTCCAAAAAAAACGCTATTAAATTTTTTACCAAAATACTTTCATGGTGAGAAATATTCATTTTGTAGTATTGAGGATATTGTTAATGTTTAAAAATAAAAAATTATTGGTAACAGGTGGTACAGGTACAATTGGCAGCTCTATATGTCATTATTTTAAAAGTAACGGTTGTGAAGATATTTATTCAACGACAACAAGCATGAATAAAGTAAAAACTGATCAAGAATATATCAAATTCAAAGAATTAAATTTAAATAATATTAAAAACTTTAATTTAGACAAAACGTTTGACCATGATATTGACTATCTTGTACTAAATGCAGGCCTTAACAGAGATAATATTTTTTTAAGAATGTCTTCTGATGATTGGAATAGTGTAATAAATGTTAATTTGAATTCATCTTTTCACTTACTTAAACATTTTACAAAAAAAATGGTAAAAAAAAGGTTTGGAAGAATTGTATTTATTTCTTCTGTAGTAGCTCACACTGGAAATCCAGGTCAAGTAAACTATACAGCATCAAAAGCAGCCATTTCAGGAATTGTAAAATCGCTTGCTTTGGAATTATCAACAAGAAATATTACAGTTAACAGTGTGGCACCTGGATTCATAGAGTCAAACATGACAAAAAAACTTAATAATGATCAAAAAAATTCTATTTTAGGTAGAATTCCTATGAAAAAACTAGGCGATTCTAGTGATATAGCAAAAGCTGTAGGTTTTTTATGCTCTGAAAATGCTAATTATATTACGGGCCAGACTTTGCATGTAAACGGTGGATTGGCTTTAATTTAACTATTTGAATATTAACTATAATGTGGTACGAACTTTTAAATTTAATACTAAGAGGATTTTAAAATGAGTGATATCGAAGAAAGAGTAAAAAAAATTGTAGTTGAACACCTAGGTGTTGAAGAAGCCAAAATTCAAAGTGACTCAAAATTTATTGATGACTTAGGTGCTGACAGTTTAGACACTGTTGAACTTGTAATGGCTTTCGAGGAAGAATTTGGTTGTGAAATACCAGATGATGCTGCAGAAAAAATTGTAACACTTAAAGATGCAGTTACATATTTAACAGCTAATTCAAACTAGAATTCGAAAAAATAACAATTGAGGCGAGTAGTAGTTACTGGACTTGGAACCATTAATCCCTTGGGTAAAAATGTTAATTTGTCCTGGGATTCTCTCATCAGTTCTAAAAGTGGTATTTCAAAAATAACTAAATTCGAAGTTAATAATTATCCTTGTAAAATATCCGGCTCAATAGATGACTCTGAAATAAATGATGAAATTGTAAGCAACAGAGATCAGAGAAGAATTGATAGATTTATTACTTTAGGTTTAATAGCAGCAGATGAAGCGATTAAGGACTCCGGTTTTGTTTCTGATAATGACAAATCTTTAAGATCTGGGGTAATGGTAGGATCAGGAATAGGTGGGCTAGATACTATTTACAGAAATTCATCAATTCTAGATAACCAAGGCATAAGAAAAATATCTCCTTTTTTTATTCCATCTTCTTTAATAAATTTATTGTCCGGACATATTTCTATTAAGTACAATCTTAAAGGCCCAAACAGCTCTCCTGTAACAGCATGCGCAACTGGTACTCACGCAATTGGAGACTCTTTCACAATAATTAAAAATAACAAAGCTGACCTTATGGTCTGCGGAGGTGCTGAGGCAGCTATATGCCCTTTAGGCATATCAGGGTTTTCTGCAGCAAGAGCTTTATGTGATACTTTTAATGACCAACCTGAAAAAGGCTCAAGACCATGGGATAAAGATAGATCAGGTTTTGTAATGGGAGAGGGAGCTGGTGTTCTAATATTAGAAGAGTTAGAACATGCAAAAAAAAGAAATGCTAAAATTTATGGAGAAATAAAAGGATATGGTATGTCAGGTGATGCCTATCATATAACTAAACCATCTGCAGATGGTAATGGTGGATTCAGAGCTATGGAAATGGCTCTTATTGAATCTGAACTTAATTCTGATGAAATAGGGTATGTTAATGCTCATGGAACATCAACTCAAGTTGGAGATTTAATTGAGCTTTCAGCAGTAGAAAAATTATTTAGTTCTAATAAAAAACTATTTATGAGTTCTAATAAATCTGCAATGGGACACTTACTAGGAGCTGCAGGTGCAGTAGAGGCTGTCTTTTCATTCAAGTCTTTAGAGACAAAAACCCTTCCTCCTACTTTAAACTTGGATAGCCCAAGCAC
>CABXST010000047.1 GCA_902514885.1 uncultured Alphaproteobacteria bacterium
CCAGTTACAGGAGCATCAACGAATTTTAATTTTGGTTTGGATAATAATTTAGTGAGTAATTCTATTTGATTTAAAGATATTGTAGAGTGTTCAATAATAACTGTTTTTTTATGATGATTATTCGTATTTATAAATTTCTTATAAAATGAGTTAACAGCGTTGTCATCTTTTAAACAGCTGATTACAAAATCAAATTTAATATTATTAGTAAAATTATATTGAATACCAGAGAATTTTTTTTTCCATTTAGTCTCAATGGTACAAGTTCTATTATAGATATATAGGTCTATATTTTTCTGTTTAGATAAAAAACCGGCCATATGGAAGCCCATTTTTCCAAGACCAACAAATAGAACTCTATAAGTTGGCATAGAAAATAATTTTTTTTTCTAACTTGGAATAATCAAATTCCATATCTGGTAAATTAGTGTCAAAATTTAATAACTTTAAAAAACTCATTGCTGGAAATAAGTCCCATATTTTAGATCCATAGACTGTCAAAAATGATCTTTTACCCTCTATGGCCTCTATTACATCATAGCCTATTGACCTTGATCTAATTTTTTCTGTGTAAGAAGTAATAATATCTTTAAAGTAAACTTTAGCATGATCACCCAAAAAGCCAATTTGATTACTATAAATTTTAGGTTTTATTTGTTTATGGTTTTTAAATATAGACTGATTAAAGGTGTGGTAAAAAATATCAGCAATTGGATCGTAAATAATTGCAAATTCACACTTATTATTATTTATAAAAGATAACATTATAGCTACTTTATTAATTCCATTAATAAAGTTTCTAGTTCCATCTATAGGGTCAACGGTTAAATATTCATCATCTTTAATTAATTCTGAATTACCTTCTTCGGATATAATATTAGTGAATCCTATTTTTTTAAAATATTGAATTAATTCGTTCTCTATAATAACATCATAACTGGTAACTTTAGAATTATCAATTTTAGTTGATACTTCATCTTCATTTAATTTACCTATCTTTGGTATAATTATATCACTTGCTATTTTCTTAAGATATGAGTGAGTATCTAAAAAAAAAGTATTATTAATAATCATTAATAATTTTTTCTAAAATATGGGAGTCTTTTTGTGAAACACTTAATATTAAAATATCATTATTCAAAGGAATATGATCGTTATTTTTTAATTCCAACGTTTCATTTGTTAATGTACAGACATGATTAATTACTTTTGACTTTTTAATGTTTTCATAAATTTCATTTTTATATTTAATTTCATATATAACATATTCATCTTTCAAGATGGAATGGTATGATAAAAGAGAACCTTTTGATATTTTCTCTATAATTCTTGATGTGGTTAACTCTCGGGGATTTATAATTACATCAATACCTAAATCATTTGCAAAAGAAGAGTAAGACTCATTATTAATTACTGAAATAACAGATTTTGAGCCTCTTTTTTTTGCTATTATGGATAATATAGTATTAATTTGATCATTATCTGTAACAGTTATAACAAGATCAGAATTATTTAATTTAATCTCCTCGTAAAGTGTTTGATCCAATGCATCTCCATGGAAAATTGTAGTATTTTTAAGAAGACCTGCCAAAAAATTACATCGCTCTTTATCTAATTCTAATATTTTTAAGTTAATTTCCTGTTCATCTTGTTCTATTAAAGTCGATAAATTTTGACCAATATTACCACCACCAACAATTAAAACATCTAAAACATAATCTTTAAAACCAAAAAACTTTATTAGTTTATTCAAATATTTTTTCTTTATTAGTAAATAAAGTTGGTCTGATATAGATATATTCTTAAATTCGAAATTTATCTTATCTTCTTTACTATGACCTAAATAACATAGATTATTTGTTTTAAAGAAAACTTTAATTTCCTCAAAAGTATGATTTTTAAATAAATCAGAGGATTGCATTCCAATTAATAGATAGTCTTGTGTAATAAGAGACTCACTAAAAAAAGCACCAGGTAAATGAATTTTTTCAAAAATATTATTAGAAACTTCCCACTCCGGAGATATAATGTGATCTAGAAAACTATTTGACTCAATTAATAATGATTTATTCTCATCTAATATCAAATTTTGATTTCTAACCCTTGCAATAGATTTATCAACATTTAGAAACTCTTTAGCAAATTTGCTTGTAATAATATTTTTTTCATCACTTCGTGTTACTGCAATAAAATAGTCAATTTTAGTATCAAAGTTTTTATAAAAGGAAGGATTTAAGGGATCATCATAAATTGTTTTTATATCAAATCTTTCAGACAAATTTTTTAATTCATTGGCATCATCATCTAAAAGAAATACGTTTTTTCCTTGTTCAGATAATTTCTTAGCAAGATTTGCACCAACTATTCCTGATCCCAATATAAGTATATTCATTAATCTATTTTAATGTTGAGTGATTTAACCTTACGATACAAAGATACTCTATCTAGTCTAAGCATTTTTGCAGTTAAAGTCATATTAAAATTATTTATTTTTAATTTTTGAAGTAAGTAATCTTTCTCAAATTTATCCTTTGCCTCTTTAAAATTAAGGTCATATAAATCAGCATTGTTAGTTGAATTTTTCATTAAATCTTCAATTAGTACTTTAGAGACAAATAAATTATTGTCAGTCAATAGACTAGTTACATTTTCTGATAAATTCATGATCTCAAATATGTTTCCAGGCCAGCTATGTTTCAATAATAGTTGTTGAATATTCTCATCTATCATAATTCTATTTTCAAACTTCTTTAATGAAAATATATTTAAATAATGTTTAAAAAGAGGAAAGATTTCATCTTTTCTTGATATTAAAGGGTTTAATAAAACTTTATAGTCAACATTATTTACAAAGGGGTCTTTCATATCAATCTTTTTACTATCGAAAATAATTGATGCGTTTATTTTTTTACTTTTTACTAAATTTAAATAATTCAATAATTCAATTTGATTAAAATTTTCATAATCATTTAAATATATAGTAAAATAATTATGTAAAGAGCTTAACTTCAAAAGATCAGACTCATTCAATAGATTTTCATTTAGATTGATAAATGTATCAGGATTATTTGATGATAAGCGCATATGAATAGTATTTGCAAGAAAGTTTTTACCAATACCATTAGGGCCAGATATTAAAATTGAAGAATTATTTTTTACTTTATTTAGTATTTTAAAGATATTCTCTATGTATTGTCCATAGCCAATGCTATCAATCTTTGAATGAAATGAAATTTTATTTCTATAATTGTTAATTGTAACACGTTGTTTTAACTCAAGAAGATTTTTTTGAATTATATGGATAAGTTTTTTAGTCTCAAATGGTTTTTCAATGAAGTCGTTTGCTCCTGCCTTAACAGACTCAATTGCATTATCAATGTTTGCATGGCCACTAAAAGATACAATCACGAGATTTTTATATTTATTTTTTAAGTATTCGATAATGTCAATACCTTGTTTGCTGCTATTTTTAAGCCATAGATCAACTAAAACTACATCATAGTCAAAGCTTCTTTGTTCTCGTTCAACAAATTCTTTATGAGAGTTAGCATATGTCACTTCATACCCTTGCTTTGATAGTATAAGAGAAATTTGTTTACAAATTTCTAATTCATCATCAATTACTAATATCTTTGTCATTAAAAACTATTTCAATTTTAAATCCGGAATAACTGTTGGTTGTTATATTCATCTTATGAGAGTTGTCAGTAATTATTTTATCTATTAACGATAAACCCAGGCCAGTAGATTTTTTAGTTGAAAAATATGGCTTTTTTAAGTCATCAATATTGCCATCATAACCTGGGCCATTATCAAAAAAAGTTAAGATTAAATTACTATTAATTAATTTGAGTGTTATTTCAATTGAAGGATTGGTTGTTGAATTTAGTGCTTCAATTGAGTTTTTAAAGAGATTGTTAAAAATAATATCTAGGTATGAATGGTCAAAGTGAACATATAAATTATCTTCAATGTTATAATTAATAATTATTTGATCATAATTTCTTTTATACTCATCAATATAAACTAAACAAATCTCAGATAAATTTAATTTAGTAATATTAGCTTTAGGTAATCTAGCATATGTAGAAAATTCATTAACTAAATTTTGAATTAAAAATATTTGTCTTTTAATAGAAGTAATTGAATTAATTAATTCTTCATCTTCAAGTTGACTTTCAATAAATTCAGTAGATAAAAGCATAGGTGTTAAAGGATTTTTAATTTCATGAGAGATTTTTCTAGCTAAATCAGCAATTGCGTTATTTTTTTCTGCAAATATTAAATCAGTGTAATCATTAAAAATAATTATCTGATCAAATAAAGAATTATTATCTATAAATATAGATTTAACAAAGAAATACTTTTGAATATTTTCTAATTTTACCTCTAAGTTTATTTCATATGATTTTCTATAAAAATTTTGATTTTGAAAATGATTTGATAGTAAATTAA
>CABXST010000048.1 GCA_902514885.1 uncultured Alphaproteobacteria bacterium
TATTAGAAGAATTAAAAAAGAAAATCCTAATAAAAAAATTGTAATGACAGGGTGCGCCGCTCAAATATCACCTGATAAATATTCATCAATGACTGAAGTTGATAAAGTTATTGATAATATCAGTAAGCTAAAATCAGAAACCTGGATATCTTTGTCTAATGAAGAGTCCCAAATTGATTTTAAAGAGGACATCTTTGATTCACCTCAAGACATCCGCCCCTCTTTAGACACAAACAATCTTAGCATAAGAGAAAGCCTTGTAATTCAACAGGGTTGTAATCATAGATGTACGTTTTGTATTATTCCTTTTGGAAGAGGTAATAATAGGAGCTTTGATCCTTTTTACTTAATTGACGAAGTTGAAAGAGTTGTCGAGAACGGAGTCAAAGAAATAGTTTTGACAGGAGTAGATATATCTGACTATGGGAGTGATTTTGAGCACCGATATAGCATGAGCAATTTAATTTTAGATATTTTAGATAAAACTAAATTGCAACGTCTACGTCTATCTTCAATAGACTGTGTAGAGATTGATGAGCAATTTGATGAAGTATTGAAGGATCAAAGAGTGATGCCTCATCTTCACCTCAGTATTCAATCTGGTGATGACATGATACTTAAAAGAATGAAAAGAAGACATAACTCAAAAGATGTATTTGAATTTGTTGAGCATTGTAAAAAAAAAATTAGAGAAGATGTTTCATTTGGTGCAGATATAATCGCTGGATTTCCTACAGAAACAGATGAAATGTTTGACAATACATACAGACTACTGAAAGAAAATGAAATATCTCACCTTCATATATTTCCTTTTTCTCCCAAAAATAATACCCCTGCATCAAGAATGCCTCAGGTTTCGAAATTAATTATTAAGAAAAGAGCAAAAAATTTAAGAGAACTAGGTGAGTTAATTTTAAAAAAAGTGAAATCTAAACTTTCCTTTCCAAGAGAGGTTCTTATTGAGGAATTAAATTTAGGATTAGCTGTTGGATATGATCAAAACTATATCAAACATAAGGTTCCGTTAGTTGGCGTACCGGTTGGTGAAATTTTAAGAATTTAATGTTTTTTTTAAAAAAAATTTTTCAAAAAAAATTAAATGTTGATGAAATAGAAGATCTTTTATTTGAAAATGGTGTTGAGCCAAAATTTGCCGAATTAATAATTTCAAAAATAAAAGACAATACATCAAAGGAAGAAGATATTGAAAAAGTTATTAAAAAAGAGCTACTAACAAAATTTGCAGAGAAAAAATTTGGTGGTTTTTCTCCTCAAAGCAAGAGCTTATATGTAATTGCAGGTAATAACGGGTCAGGAAAAACAACATTCATCGGTAAATTTATAAATCTATTTCAAAAAAACGGCTTAAATCCTGCTGTTATTGCAGCAGATACATTCAGAGCAGCAGCTATAGATCAACTCGAGCATTTTACCAAAAAATTTGAAGTACCCATACATAAGGGTAATAATATGGAGGACCCATCAGCTGTCATTTTCCAAGGTATTGATAAAATGAAAGAAAGTGATGTTGTGATAATTGATACATCTGGAAGACAACACAACAATAAAAATTTAATGGCAGAACTAAAAAAGATTTCAAACATAATTTCGAAGAAATCTGATCAATTTAATTTAATTCAAACTTTTTTGACTTTGGATGCTAATACCGGACTTGCATCCAAGCATATTATTGAGGGGTTTCGCGAATATATAACATTAGATGGAATTATTTTA
This sequence comes from uncultured Alphaproteobacteria bacterium, assembly GCA_902514885.1. Classification (GTDB taxonomy): domain Bacteria; phylum Pseudomonadota; class Alphaproteobacteria; order HIMB59; family HIMB59; genus HIMB59. The sequence continues at coordinate 1,735 of CABXST010000048.1, forward strand.
AATAAGGTCGACTCTAATGCTAAATATGGAGCTCTTCTAACGATAATAAATGATTTTGACATACCTGTTGTATTTGAAGGGTACGGTGAAGGTATGAGCGACTTAAGAGAGTTTCAATTTGAAGAATATTTAGATAGACTCATATAATATGAAGCAGCTATTTGAATTTTTTCCCTTAATTGTTTTTTTTGCTGTTTACTATAAATCAGATAAAGATCTCTATTTAAGTATAGCTGCTGTAATAGTGGCTACATTTATTTCTCTCATAGCTATCTATTTTAAAGAAAGAAAAATTTCTACAATGATGTTAGTAAGTACAGTTATCTTAGTTGTATTCGGTGGCCTGAGTATTTTTCTTAAAAATGAAATATTTTTTAAAATGAAACCCACAATCATAAACGCACTTTTTGCTATCGTTTTAATTGGAAGTACAATTATTAATAAACCTGTTTTAAAATTATTATTGAATTCTTCTTTAAAATTAACTGATGAGGGGTGGGGGCTAATGAACAAAATGTGGTCCAGCTTTTTTGTACTTCTAGCTGTTTTAAATGAAATCGTTTGGCGAACTCAAACAACCGATGTTTGGGTTAACTTTAAAGTCTTTGGTATTATGGGAATTACAATTGTATTTACTATAATTCAAATTCCGTTTCTAAAAAAACATTTTATAAATCAGCCTTAAGAGCTTCGATTCCCAAAAGTTCTTTATCCTCTAGTGCCTCAAGGAAAGCACCCCCGGCAGTTGAGACAAAATAAAAGTCTTCAAATTTTTCTTTTGCCATATTGATGGCTAAGATTGTATCTCCACCACCAATAACAACATCAGCTTGAGCTTTAGCAAGAAGGTGAGATAGATTAATAGATCCCTTCGAAAATTTGTGGTTTTCAATCATTCCCATGGGACCATTCCACAAAATGATATCACTTTTTTTAACAAGATTTTCTAAAAAAATATGAGAAGAGTCGGCTATATCTAAAATTTTAAATTCAGTGTTTTTGTTAAGATCATTGACTAATACACTTTGATCTGAATCAAGCATTACATCAACTGGGAGATGGATTTCACAGCCTGTTTGTTTTGCAGAGCTATAAATCATTTCAATCATTCGTTCAGCACCCTCTTCAATTAAAGAAGAACTAACATTAAACTTATTATATTTTAGAAAATTATTAGCCATTGCTCCTCCTATAAAAATATCTGAGCAAGAAGTCGTTAAAGACAAAAGAGTGTTTATTTTAGTTGAGATTTTTGAACCTCCAATTATAGCTAATTTTTTCTTTTGAGATTTTTTGATATCATTTATAGCATTAATTTCTTTTTCAAAATTAAAACCAGGTGTAGATAAAATATTTTTAGCCATTTGGTTTACTGATGAGTGAAGCCTATGGGAAGCAGAGAATGCTTCATTAACATATAGATCTAGATTGTCAGTAATTGATTTACTAAAACTTAAATCATTTTTTATTTCACCTTCGAAAAATCTTATATTCTCTAAAAGAGTTGTGGTAGGCCTATTTTTATTGAATTGATCAAGACCATTTTCTAAAAAATTTTTATAGCTTATAAAATTTAATTTTAATTTTAAGATTTCCTGAAACTGATCAATAAGTTTTGTGAAAGAGTACTTGTCATCGAAGTTTTCTTTTGGTCTTCCAAAATGTGAAAGAAGGAGAATGTTGCATTGTTTATTTTTAATAAAATTGATCGTGTCCTTTGCCCTGTCTAATCTTGTTTTGTCAGTTATCTTAAAATGTTTATCAATGGGCACATTAAAATCGACTCTGATCCCAACATTTTGGATTTTTTCGAAATTGAGATTTTTAAGAGATTTCATATTTATTCACATTTTTTTAATCATTTTAGGCTAGATTACTACTACTATATATAGTATAAAACTACCCATATAAGGAACTAAATAGAGTAGGTGTAAAAAAAATGTCTTGGAATAACCAGAAAGTAGAAGATCTTAAAAAGCTTTGGAATGAAGGGGTTGCTACAAGCCAGATTGGTGTGCAGCTTGGATTTACTAAAAATGCCGTTATTGGTAAGGCTTTTAGACTGGGCCTTGAGAGACGTCAAAATTCGAGAAAAAAATCCACTCAAAATCAACAATTTTCTTCTGTAACCATGTACAGGGAAACCAGTAATTCATCTTCCCAAAGTACGGTAAGAAAAGAGCCTGTTCGAAGAAGGGAAAAATTTAGTTTTAAAAAGAGTATTGTTGGCACCGGTAACTTTAAATCTTGTCAATGGCCAATTGGTGATCCACTTGAAGAGGGATTTCACTACTGTGGATGTCAAAATATTCCAACAAAACCATATTGTATAGAGCATTACAAAAAAGCTTATAATGTTGATGAGAAATATTTAGACAGACTTTTAGATTTCTTACACGAAAAAAATTAATATCATTTTTTCTTTGGCGCGCTTGGCAGGAATCGAACCTGCGACCCCCAGATTAGGAATCTGGTGCTCTATCCTACTGAGCTACAAGCGCCTTTGTTTATGTACTTCATAATAATAATTCTTAAAATATAAAATATGAAGAAAAAAGCTGAAGAGTACCTATATAA
>CABXST010000049.1 GCA_902514885.1 uncultured Alphaproteobacteria bacterium
CCCGTGCTTTATTTAGTGAGTGGCTTTCGATGGAGCTTTTATGAAATGGCTGATGTAAGCATTACCACAAGTCTAATTATGATATTTACATTCCTAATACTTAATATCACTGCAATTATTTATATTTTCTCTAAGGGTTTTAAAATCAAAGATTAATTTCAGATGTCAAATAGGATCGTCTGGTTTAAAAAAAATTTAAGGTATAAGGATAATGAAACCTTAATCGATCAAGATAAAAAATCGATCTTAATATATATAATTGAACCTGAGCTCTGGAAACAAAAGGACATGTCTCTAAGACAATGGCAATTCACTTTAGACAGCTTAAAAGATCTTCAACACCAATTAACAAAAAATAATTTACATTTAAATATTTTATATGGAGATGCCTTAGAGATATTTAAGTTTTTAAAGGATAAATATAATTTTGATAGTGTTATAAGCGAACAAGAAACAGGAATCAAATGGACTTTTGAAAGAGATAAAAAATTAAAATCTTTTTTTATGCAAAATGACATCCATTGGATTGAGTGTACCTATCCGGGCGTAAGACGAGGAAATCATGATAGAAATCAATGGGCGAAATTTTTCAGAAAGGATATACTTAGATATCCAAATTTACCCATCATTAAACAATCGATAAATTTAGGATTAAAAAATTACGATTTACCAAAAATTTTCTATGACACAACTCCTTGTCCTAATAGGCAGAAAGGTGGCTCACGAGAGGCAGAAAGATTATTAAGCACTTTTCTTAACAGTAGAGGTGAAAACTATCAATATGAGATGTCTAGTCCTATAAGTGCAGAAAAAAGTTGCTCAAGATTATCGACTCATTTGACCTACGGGACGATATCTCATCGTTCAGTTTTCCAAGAAGCTACTCAAAAAAAAGAAAAGATACAATTGACAAATAAAAATTTTGCTAAATCTATAAATTCTTTTTTATCTCGTTTACATTGGAGATCACATTTTATCCAAAAATTGGAGGACCAACCATCAATCGAGCACGAGAGTTTTATTCCAGTCTATGACCAAATACGTGAAAAAGATTTTAGAAAATTAGATGCATGGATAGAGGGTAAAACAGGTGTGCATTTTATAGATGCATGTATGATTTATCTTCGAAATCATGGATGGATTAATTTTAGAATGAGGGCAATGCTAGCCTCGTTCGCATCCTATAATCTATGGCTTGATTGGAGATATTTTGGCCCACACCTAGCAGCCTTATTTACTGACTTTGAACCTGGGATACATTACAGCCAGCTACAAATGCAATCAGGAACGACCGGAATAAATACTATCAGAATGTATAATCCATATAAACAAGCCTTAGATCAAGACCCTGAGGCAAAATTTATAAAATCACAATTACCTGAGTATAATAATTTTCCACCTAGCTTTTTTTTTAAACCTCCTGAACTATCTAATAATGAAAATTTATTTAACGATTCTAAACTTGAAACAATAGTTGATGTCACTAAAACAGCAAAGTTTGCGAGAGATAAAATTTTTAGTATTAGGAAGCTCCCAGAGCATCAAAAGATGGTCAAAAATGTTTTTATCAGACATGGTAGCAGACAGAATAGATAACAATTTTAATAGATTTTTGAAGTTTACTTTTTTTAAAACAACCTGTTAACTCTTTTTAGATGTTTGAAAATCCTGATTATATTGTAATTGGTTCTGGATCGGCAGGATCGACAATAGCATACAGACTTGGGGAGAATCCAAAGTTAAAAATTCTAGTTTTGGAATTTGGTGGACTAGATAAGAGTCCATTTATTCAAATGCCCGCCGCTCTTTCTTACCCTATGAACATGGATAAGTTCGATTGGGGTTATAAAGCTGAACCAGAGCAAGCATTAAACGGAAGGTCTTTAGCCTGTCCTAGAGGTAAAGTTATTGGAGGATCCTCTTCAATTAATGGAATGATTTATGTAAGAGGAAACGCTGGTGACTATAATCAGTGGGCAGAAAGTGGAGCGAAAGGATGGGATTATCCAGATGTTCTTCCATATTTTCAAAGAATGGAAGCAAGCCATGGAGGAAATTCTGAATTTAGAGGGAAATCTGGCCCATTAAATATAACTCATGGCAAAAGAGATAATCCTTTACATAACGCGTTTGTAAAAGCAACTGAACAAGCAGGGTATACATACACTGAGGATTATAATGGTTTTCGTCAGGAAGGCTTTGGGCCCGCTGACATGAATGTTTGGAAAGGTTCACGTTTTTCAACAGCTAAAGCTTATTTAAAACCTGCATTAGCAAAGAAAAATGTACACCTTATTACTAAAGTTTTAGTCGATAAAATAATATTTAGTGAAGACAAAGCTAAAGGGGTGGAAGTATTTCATCAAGGCCAAAAAAAAATTTTTAATGCCAATATCGGAGTTGTTTTATCTGCCGGTGCTATAAATAGTCCAACTATTCTCCAAAGGTCAGGAATTGGGGACGCAAATGATTTAAACAACTTAGGAATTAAGGTTATTAAAAACTTACCTGGAGTTGGTAAAAATTTACAAGATCATTTAGAAGTTTATTTTCAAGTGAAGTGTTTACAACCAGTAACACTTAACAAGTACTTAAACCCATTTTCTAAATTATTAATCGGAATGCAATGGATGTTTCTTAAAAGTGGGCCAGGTTCCACAAACCAATTTGAAACACTTGGATTTATTCGTTCAGATAAAAATATTCCATATCCTGATATTCAATTTCATTTTCTCCCTGTTGCAATAAGATATGATGGTAAAGCACCAAGTAAAGGACATGGTTTTCAATTACATGTGGGACCCATGCGTTCAAAATCTCGAGGATTTGTGAAATTAAAGTCTAACAACCCTTTTGAGGCACCTTTAATAAAATTTAATTATATGTCTCATGAAGATGATTTTCCGAACTTTAGAAAATCACTCAGACTTTCTAGAGAAATTCTTAACCAAGATGCGTTAGCTCCTTTTAAAGGAAGTGAAATTCAACCCGGAGATAATGTTGTATCAGATGAGGGACTTGATGAATTTATAAAAAATAACTGTGAAAGTGCTTACCATCCATGTGGTACGTGCAAGATAGGAGAAGAAGATGATCCTTCATCGGTTGTTCAAAATGACTGTAAAGTTAAGGGTTTTTCAAATTTTTACCTTGCAGACTCCTCAATTTTTCCTCAAATCTGTAATGGAAACCTCAATGCACCTTCCATAATGACTGGTGAAAAAGCATCAGATCATATTTTGGGAAAACCTCTTTTAGCTCCATCTAATTTACAACCCTATACTCATCCAAACTGGCAGAATTCTCAGAGATAAAATTGATGATCAGACTCATTCTCTTTTTATTTATATTCCCAATAATTGCTTATTCAGATAAACACATCCCTTATTATAAGTCTTTAGCTCATGATGAGTCTTGGCTACGTCATTATCCAGAAAATCAAGATTTGAGTAAGCAAACAGAGAAATTTCTTCTCACAGAAGAAAATATGCCTGTGAAGGTTATTGAAGAGTTTCAAAATAGTTGGAGTTCATATACCGATTGGTATCGTATAGAGTTATTTAATGGGATACAGGGTTGGATCGCTCATAATCAGTTATCTAAAAAAAGAACTTTGTTAGTCTTAGAGGATACTGAATTATATGCTTTGAAATCTTATGATCCTGAGTCTCTCTTGACTATTCAAAAAGGATTAATTCTTGCACCAAAAATTGTAAACTTATTGGAGGTTAATGAGACAATGGTAAAAATAAGTATTCCAGAGGGTAAAAAATCTTCGATTAAAGGTTGGATACCTATAGATAAGAGACTGTGGGGTGTTTCTAATGCAGAAACACAATCTATCAATGATTAGATACTTACTATTGTTGTTACTCGTGGTACAAAACTTGATGGCTTACAGTGAGTCTCCTTATAAGATTGTTTATCAAACGGACACTTATGAAATTCGATATTATGAGGAACGCTTAATAGTAGAAACTCAATACTCTAATCAAAATAATGGATTTCAGAAACTCTTTAAATACATTTCAGGTAACAACAAACAAAGTCAAAAAATTGAAATGACCACACCTGTTAATGTTACAGAAATTGAAAATCAGTTTGTTATGCAATTTTACTTACCCAAAAGATTTCAACAAAATGAGATACCT
>CABXST010000050.1 GCA_902514885.1 uncultured Alphaproteobacteria bacterium
GTCACATATAGCTAAGTATAAATTTTCAGTGAAAACTGATACACGATTATATACATAATGGAGCATTGGTAAGTCTCCAATTTGAGCAAAAGGCTTATTTGGGAATCTAGATGCCTTTAACCTTATGGGTATAATAACTAAAGTATCATTCATTAATGCGACAAATATCCGTTTTAAGTGGTATATTTTTAAACATAAACTTCTCTTTTTAATATGGAAACTAATAAAATTCTAGGGGCAATAATTCTTGCCCTCTTACTCGCTGCTGTATTCTCAAAAGTTGCTGACATGGCTATTCACCCTGAGTTTCCAGATGAATTAGCATATAAAATTGAAGTCCCCGAAGGAGGTATCTCTTCAGGGATTAAAGAAGAAGTAGATATTTTTGAAGTTCTCCCCGAAATAACACCTATGCTTGCCTCTGCAAATATGGAAAACGGCGAAAAGATTTTTAAAAAGTGTGCTTCATGTCATACGCAAGTTAAAGGTGGAGAGAATAAAGTAGGTCCCGCAATGTGGGGTATAGTAAATAGGTCAAAAGGATCTATGGGAGGTTTTGCATATTCAGGTGCTTTGGTAGAGTTTGGTGGTGATTGGAATGTTGAAGAACTAAACAAGTTTTTACTAAAACCAAAAAAATATATTGCAGGTACCAAAATGAATTATAACGGTATCAAAAAAGACCAAGATAGGGCAGATTTAATAAAATGGCTAAGTTCTCTTAGCGATTAAAGTTTTCATTCACACAATTTTCAATATCATGTGATTTATGAGTTCTGTATCATTAGATTCTAATAAATTAAGATCATTGTTTGGTGCATATTATGACAGAAGAATGATAAGAATTCTTCTTTTAGGTATTATAAGTGGTTTTCCCTGGGTATTAATTGCAAGCGCGCTTTCTCTATGGTTGAAAGAGGAGGGCCTAAGTAGAAGCACAATTGGTTGGGCTGGGCTTATTTTTGGTGTATATGCTTTCAATTTTTTATGGGCTCCAATAATTGATCGATTAAGACTTCCTTTTTTAACTAATAAATTGGGTCATAGAAAATCAATAATAATGTTGATGCAAACAGTCATTTTAGTTTGTCTAATTGTATGGAGCGCTTTAGAGCCAACTCAAAACTTAGCCTTAATTATTGGAGTAGGATTGGCTATTGCTATTTCATCTGCAACTCAAGATATAACAATTGATGCTCTAAGAATTGAACAAATAAAAAAAGATGAAACTTCAAGCATGGCTGCAGGTGCAGCAATGGCTGTTGTAGGATGGTGGACTGGTTTTAAGCTTGGAGGGTTTATTTGTCTTGAAATAGCTGAAAGACTTGAAATATCAGGTGTGGAACAATATTGGCAAGTTACATTTATTTTTTTAATGGCCATTATAGTTCTATGCAATGTAGGTTTAACTTTCATTCCTGAGTCAAATAAAGAGAGATTTCAGGATATTACAAATACAGATACTTCAAATTCAAATGTTAATAGTGTTAGAAATGCAGGATATTTGTTTACCTCTGTAGGGGTTATATGTTTTTTAACTGGAAAGTTCTTTGAAAAAATTTGGTTTACGAATGGGGGATTAACATTTGTTATTTTAGGTGGAACATTTTACCTTTTCTCATTTTATATACAAAAATTTGGTGAAGATAATCCTATTTCACAAACCCTGTACTATTTAAATAATGTAGTAGCAAACCCTCTAAATAGTTTTTTTAGCATTAATGGTGTGAAAATAGGCATAGCTATTCTTGCTTTTGTATTTTTATTTAAAATTGGTGAAGCTTTTTTAGGAAGAATGAGTTTAGTATTTTACAAGGAAATAGGCTTTTCAAAGGGTGATATTGCTATTTTTTCAAAAGCATTAGGTTGGATTACGACCATTGTATTTACTCTGATCGGGGGAGCTATCGCCATGAGAAGTGGTATTTTTAAAACATTAATAATCGCAGGTATTGCAATGGCTGCCACAAACATTTTATTCTCTATTCTCGCCTGGGTAGGTCCATCAAAATCCCTCTTTGCTTTTGCAGTTATATTGGATGACTTAGCAGCTGCATTTGCAACAGTTGCTTTTGTTGCATTTATTTCCTTATTAGTTGATCGCAGTTTTACTGCTACCCAGTACGCCTTATTAGCTTCTGTTGGAACAGCAGGAAGGACTCTATTGGCATCCTCCTCAGGAGCTCTAGTAGACGGATTGGGTGGTGACTGGGGATTATTTTTTATTATAACAGCTGTAATGGTTGTCCCTTCTTTGATTTGTTTAATGCTAATTAAAAATAAAATTAAATTTAATAGTTCTAATTAATTATAGAGGACGATAATTTATTATAACCAGCTGTAAACCCAGACAGTGAATATGTTATAGTGGCTTCTCTATTATCAAGTAGTAATATTTTTATACTTATTTGTTTTCCAGCTTTAAAAAAATTAACAAAATTTTCTCCAATTATTTCTGCAACAAAACAGGCACTTTGATTACAAAAAGCATAATTTAATTCTAAAGGATCTTTTTCATCTATTTGTAATGAGACTGGACTTTTTAAATTTACTGCATGAGGAAAGGCTATTTGCATCTGAGTTAAATTATCAGAATTAATAGTTATTGATAAATAACTAACAACTTCTTCTGAATTTGGGTCAAATACTAACTCTCTTAAATCACAAATTTTTTGTTGTTGCTCTTCTACACAACTAAATTGCCAAGCTTCAAAATTTTCTTGTTCTAAAATATGGCTATCAGCAAATAAAATTCCAATTAGTAAAAAATAGATGAGTATAATTCTCATACAAAAAGCATACATAATGTAAATTTTTATCCAATAAAGAAATCATTAATTTTTTAACTCTATATGAATAATTTCATTATTGGAGCCTATCCTAATTTTCGGACCCCAAGTAGCTGATCCAGAGCTTACGTACAAATGATTTTTTTTATTTTTATACAGACCATAATTTTGAGGAAATTGAAGTTTTACAACAAAATTAAAAGGAAAAATTTGTCCATTATGAGTGTGCCCTGAAAGCATTAAATTAGCATTATTAGATACTTTTTTCCAAATAGATGGTTTATGAACTATTAAAAGATTGAATAAATCTTTTTGTGAGAGTTCCTCAACATACTTTATTTTTGATTTATTTGTAATATTGTCAGAGAGCCCTATCATATTTATTCCGTCTAATTGCAATGACTCATTCTCTAAAATTTTTATTCCAACTGATTTTAAATTCTGAAGATGTTCTTTATGATTTTGTATATAGTATTCATGATTTCCAGTAACAAAGAATATGGGCTTTTCTATTTTTTTTAGTTCATAAAGATCATTGATTTGAAAGGCACTACTATCAATTAAATCCCCCCCAATAACCAAGAAATTAAAGTCAAGTGAGTTAATTTTAGATACTAATTTTTTTAATGAGGATGGATGATTTGAGCCTATATGGACGTCGCTAATGAATACAAAATTAATGTTTTTATTAATAAGATTTGACTCAATCAATAGTCTTTTAATCTTCAATTTTTTAGAGTTCATATATCCATAGATAATAGCTGGTATTAGTATAGAGAAAAAAATAGTCACTAATTGGTAATTGATTAAAATTTGAAAATAACTAATTACTATTAGAGGTAAGATAATAAAAAAAGATACAGTTCCAATTCCAAATCCTTCATATACAAAAAACTTTACTATTTTATTTGTACTTTTGGATCTAAAATAATAAAGACAAAGCGCGAAAACTACTGAGGTTGCAATTAATGACTCATGTAACTTTGATGGGTAACCCAACCAAGATGATAGAATATCAAATGGAAAGATAAAAATTAAATATGAAATTACAAATAATATTACTAAAGATATCAAAGTTCTAATTATTTTTTTTACTTTTATCAAAATAAAAAAGCATCAATCCTGCAGATATGACTATTAATATTCCAATATAATTATATAGAGTAGGTAGTTGTCTAAAAACTATCCAGCCTAATAACACACCGAAAATTATTTGAACATAACTTGTCAAGCCAAATACTGAAGAAGGAAGTGTTCGAGATCCATAAATTACTGCACTAATACCAAGGCCAGCAAATACACCACCAAGAAAAGACAGAAGTAA
>CABXST010000051.1 GCA_902514885.1 uncultured Alphaproteobacteria bacterium
GTTCTCGCAAACCAACTCTTTAACATTAACTTTAATTATTTTTGATTCACTTGCTTTTAAAAGTTCTTGTGTTGCCCTAACACCCTCAATAGCCAAGTCATCTATGCCAAAGCCAGCCAAAGCTGGACTGTTTATTAAGTTTGGTAAATACCCTTGTAACTCCGATTTAGTTGATATTTTTACTGATTGGCCCCAACTTTGATGTTGTTTCATGGTTTGATGTAATTCTTTCTCATCGAGGTCCCAAATAAATGCACCCTTAGAGGAATGCTCTAAGTTTGAAATGTCATTTATTAATTCTGGCCAGTAGTTCAAATTGGCCTGACGAAAAGAGGCATAGCTTTTATCATTACTGGCATATCCATTAACCCAACCCCAGGTATTGGTAGTAGCTTGGTTTTTATCCCCGGGGAGGTCTGATGATAAAACAGTAATTTGATTTACACCCTTTTGATGGGCGTGGTATGCAAAAGATGCCCCTACAATTCCTGCACCAACTATAATCATTGTAAGTTGGACTTTATATTATGTTTGAGTGATTATTGAATAAATTGTACGAGAAAAAAATATGAGGACGGAATAACCGCCCTCATTTTTTGTAATTTAAATTAAATAATCTTAAAAAGTTGCGGCTTCGAAACCAAACCACTTTTTAATTAGTGCATTTAAAGATCCGTCATCTTTCATTGAACTAATAGCTGCATTCATTTTAGCTTTTAACTCACCATCAGACTCACGGATACCCATTCCAACACCACCACCGATAGATACTTCACCTACATTCGCAAATTCACCGTTTGACTCTGCGATGATAGATGAAAGATAATCGCCATCAGCTAGAACAGCATCAGCTTCACCATTTTGTACTGCAGAGATTGTTTCTTCTGCTGTTGCAAATTCAACTAAAGTCGCTCCACTTTCAGCAACATAGCCTGCTTGTATAGTTGCAGTTTGAGCTGCAATGACAGCACTATCTACATCGATGTCAGCACCACTCATACCCATATACACTGATGGAGATGGTGGAAAATAATCTTGTGTAAAGTCAATCACTTCATCACGCTCTGCGGTAATTGACATACCAGCAATAATTGTATCGTAGTTACCAGATACTAAATTAGGAATGATAGAATCCCACTCGTTTATAACCCAAACGCAATCTAAATTTGCACGAACACAAAGCATGTCGCCAACATCTTTTTCGAATCCATCAACTTCGCCATTATCATTAATGAAGTTATATGGAGGATAAGCTCCCTCTGTACCCATACGCACAGTATCTGCAAATGCTGTACCCGACATAAATAATGCGAGGAATGCTGATAGTAATATTTTTTTCATAATTTTCTCCTCTGTAAAATTGAATAATTATTAGAAGAAAATATAAACTAAAATTAACCAAAAGAATAAACTTTTTATAATTCACATTAGGAATATCAATAAATTAGAAAAAATGAGATATTAGGAAATAGATGAATATCTTAGAGTTACAAAATCTTGAGAAAAACTTTGGAGAAAATAAGGTTTTAAAAGGGGTAGATTTACAAGCTAAACAAGGCGATGTCATAAGTATTATCGGAAGCTCAGGCTCTGGAAAAAGTACTCTTTTGAGATGTATCAATTTTTTAGAAACTCCTAATTCCGGTACAATTAACGTTTTAGGAGAGATTATCGATTGTCAAAAAGAAGATCTCAATAGCCCCAACAAAGACATCCAATCAAAAATTACCTCTATCAGAAAAAAACTAGGTATGGTCTTTCAGAGCTTTAACCTATGGACTCATATGACAATTTTAGAAAATATTATTGAAGCTCCAATTCATGTATTAGGAAAAGATAAACAAGAATCGGAAAGCATGGGAATGGAATTATTAAAACAAGTTGGAATAGAAGAGAAAGCTAATGAATACCCTGCACATTTATCTGGAGGACAACAGCAACGAGCAGCGATAGCTCGGGCCTTAGCCATCTCACCTGAAATTTTACTATTTGATGAACCAACTTCCTCCTTAGATCCAGAATTGGTTGATGAAGTTTTATCTGTGATAAGAAAATTAGCCGATGGAGGAAAAACGATGTTAGTGGTAACTCATGAAATGGAATTTGCTCGGAAGGTTTCAAATAATGTAATTTTTCTTCATGATGGCCTAGTGGAAGAGCAAGGACATCCTGACACAGTTTTCTCAAATCCCCAATCAGAGCGATGTAGAAATTTCTTATTTAATAGACGCGAATAATAATTTTTTATAATTTATCACAGTGAATTCACTACTACTTTTTTTGGTAAGATTGCTAGATTTTTACACTTTGATTGTATTTTTTTACGTAGTCGTATCTTGGTTGTTTCACTTTAATATTTTAAATAGTCAAAATGTATTTTTATGGAGAGTTTTTGAGAGTTTTAAAAAGCTCACTGACCCTCCCCTGAATTATATTCGAAGATATCTGCCTAACTTTGGGGGAATAGATATCTCGCCAGTACTATTGATATTACTTATTTATTTATTTAAAGATTTATTAATTGAATATTGGCCAAGAGGGCAATAAAGGGAGAATAAAAAATGGCAGACATAATTGATGGAAAAGCTTTTGCAGCTAAAATTAGAGCAGAGGTTAAAGAAGACGCCGATAAATTAATCACTCAAAAACAAGTAGATCCTTGTTTAGCAGTCGTTTTAGTTGGCGAAAATCCTGCCAGTAAAGTATATGTAGGCCAAAAATCCAAAATGGCCGCTGAGTGCAATATCAAGACCAAAGATTTCAAATTAGATGCGAGCACAGATCAAGAGACATTACTGAAATTAATTGATGAACTAAATAATGATAGCACAGTCCATGGTATTTTGGTGCAATTACCACTGCCTGAACAAATTGATGAGAGAAAAGTCATTGATACCATAGTTGTTGAAAAAGACGTTGATGGTTTTCATGCTATTAATGCCGGTAGACTATCTATTGGTGGGGCTATGTTAAAAAAAGCATTTATTCCCTGTACTCCTTTAGGCTCTCTATTGCTGTTAAAAGATAAAGTGGAGGACTTAAAAGGAAAGAATGCCGTTGTGATTGGAAGATCAAACATTGTGGGAAAGCCGATGTCACAACTTTTAATTGAAGAGTCTTGTACCGTCACAGTAGTCCATTCTAAAACTAAAAATATAGAACACGTATGCGCTCAAGCAGATATTATTGTGGCTGCCATTGGTAGGGCAGAGATGATTGATGCAAATTGGTTAAAAGAAGGTGCTGTCGTTATTGATGTTGGTATCAATCGAATACCTGTCACGAAAGAAGACGGGAGTGAGGGAAGTAAAATTGTTGGTGATGTAGATTTTGAAAGTGCCTCAGCAAAAGCTTCTATGATTACTCCAGTACCTGGAGGTGTTGGTCCAATGACAATTGCATGTTTGCTAAGAAATACTGTTACCTCGGCATATCGTCATGCAGGTCTTGACGACCCACGATCTATCTAAGGTAATTAAAAAATTAATTAAGTTTTAATTTTTCCAGATATGGTGCCGCCAGGACTAGTGATAAGTCCTTGCTCGTCTATAATCAATGGACCAGAGGCAGGGTCGGTGACGCCTAACTCAGGACTGATCTCTTCTAACAAGTCTCTAACTGTATCCAAAT
>CABXST010000052.1 GCA_902514885.1 uncultured Alphaproteobacteria bacterium
CGCCATAATAATTCTTTACAGCCTCCACCGCCTGGTACTAGACCCACACCTGTCTCAACTAGGCCCAGCGTACTATTCATGTGAGCGACCATTTTAGAAGTTTGGCATGCTACTTCAAACCCTCCTCCAATAGCGAGTCCTGCAACAGCACTGACTGTGGGCTTGGTTGCATATTTCATTTTTTTACATGCAGATTGGAAATCCGATAGGTATTTATCAATCCCTTTCCAGTCTTTCACGTCCGCTAAGCCAATCATGGTATTTAAATCAGCACCGGCGGAGAAATTCATTGCCTCATTATAGACGACAAGGCCTTGATAATTATCTTGTTCAAGGCGATCAACTGACTCCTCTAATATTTTCATCGCATCTGCATTCAGAGCATTAGCTTTAGTGTGAAATTCACAACACAAAATTTTTTGTTCACGCGGCTCGTCAGTAAACTGCCATATAGTAGCTGCAAAATTTCTAGATAAATGATTAGCGTATTTTTTATGATCACCTAGTCGACGTACATACTCACCTCGAGAGATAAACTTCATACCTGCCTCATGATCATAAGCTCGTGAGGAGGTGGAGTCGTAAGGCTCTTGTTTAAGTCCAATCATGGTTTTTAATAATTCGGGGACTTCTTGTTTTTCATCCTGAAGTCTTTGAACAAATTTAGTGAGCCCGTACTCATTCAATAATTCAAATGGCCCTTCATTCCAATTAAATCCCATACGAAGTGCATCATCGATGTCTGTCACGTTTGATGAAACTTCAGGGATGCAAAAAGCGCTATAATTAATGATTTTGGCGAGTACTGCAAAAGCATATCGACCATATTCACTGTCATCATCAAGAAGGGCTTTAATCCCCTCTTTCTCAACTCTTCGAGCAATGTCTAAATCAACTTTATCGAAATCATAATAACTCATATCTGATGTATTCATCGCCTTGACGATTTCATCATCATCAACAATTGTAGTTTGATAAAAACCCCCGGGACCCTTATTTCCATTGAAACCTTTTTCTAATAATTTCTCGACTAAAGGATGAGGTGCGACCACATCCATGAAGGGATCATTTTCTTGTAATTCTTTTTTAAAGCTTGCGAGCACATCTTTCATCAAATCAATTCCAATAAGGTCGTACAATCCAAAAACACCTGTTTTAGGAATACCTAGGGGTCGGCCAAATAATGCATCGGCGATTTCTACTGGAAGGCCTCGCTCTAACGCTTCATACATCGCGACCTGCATCGCGTACACACCAATACGATTACCAATAAAGCCCGGAGTGTCGTTACAATTAACAATTCCTTTACCCAGTTCGTTTTGACAAAAGTCAAGAAGGCCACTCATCTTATTTTTGTTCATGGTTGGTGTCTCAACGATCTCTAATAATCTCATAAATCGAACGGGATTGAAAAAGTGCGTAATACAAAAATCAGCTTTCATGGTATCTGACATTTCTTGAGTTAAGATTGAAAGAGGAATAGTAGAGGTGTTAGATGAAATGATGGAGTTGGGGCTACGAACTTTATCAATTTGAGAATAAAGCTTATGCTTAATGTCTATCCGCTCAACGACTGCCTCAATTACCCAGTCTGCATCTTTAATTTCATCAAAATCATCTTCGAGGTTACCAGGTTTAATATGTTCCAGACGAGACCGCTCTACTAAAAGTGGAGGGTCTGACTTTTTAATAATATCAATTGCATTTTCAGAAATTTGGTTAGGCTTGTCTTTGCCTTTGAGATCCAGCAGAACTACTTGACGGTTAGAATTGGCCAAGTGGGCAGCAATACCGGAACCCATCGTTCCAGCTCCAATCACAACTATTTTGTTAAATTTGTTCATTAG
This sequence comes from uncultured Alphaproteobacteria bacterium, assembly GCA_902514885.1. Taxonomy (GTDB): domain Bacteria; phylum Pseudomonadota; class Alphaproteobacteria; order HIMB59; family HIMB59; genus HIMB59. The sequence goes on from CABXST010000052.1 coordinate 1,848, forward strand.
TGAATGAGGGATAATATAAAAAAACCCAGTAAAATCTACTATGATGTGGTCACAGTGGGTGTCTTATTATATAAGTGTGTGATCTTATTTTTTTACTTAACCTACAATCATCAAAAATCATCAGCTCCATCGATAGCTGAAACCACCATTAATGACTCAATATAGCGTTTTTTACTACAATCGTAGCAAATAGTAATCATTTCTTCGTTGATTTTATCGATATATTTCTTTGAGACTTCCTTGAGATCTCCACACTCTGAGCACTTATTGTAATGTATCTGATCTTTTTCAATTAATTCCTCTTTCCCGTTCCACCAGCCCATATCTATTACTATCATAGGTAAAATATTCTTTGGAGATACATGCGCAAAAAAAATAAAAAAGTTGTTTATAACTCAATTTCAATTGAATTATTAAGTTATTGCAAATTGTAAGTCGAAATATTACATTTCATGTTCACTTGAAAAATCGCTCAGAGGAGGATGAAGTGGCTGATATAAAAATAGATAAGATAGATAAATTTTACGGTAACGTTCAAGTTATCAAAGACGTTTCATTAGAAATAAAAAGTCAATCATTTACAGTTTTAGTTGGTCCCTCTGGTTGTGGAAAATCAACTATGCTCAGAATGATTGCAGGTTTAGAGGATATAAATTCAGGGACAATTTCGATAGATGGTACAGTTGTAAATGAGCTGCCTCCAAAAGAAAGAAATATTGCAATGGTATTTCAATCTTATGCTCTATACCCCCACATGACTGTATTTGACAATATGGCATTTGGTTTAAAATTAGAAAAAAGGTCTAAAGAAGAAATAGATGAGCGTGTTCAAGAAGCTGCAAAAATTTTGCAAATTGAAGAGTATCTCAGTAGAAAACCAAAACAATTATCTGGTGGTCAAAGACAAAGAGTGGCTATAGGAAGAGCTATTACTCGTAAACCAAAAGTATTTCTATTTGACGAACCATTATCAAATTTAGATGCCGCACTGCGTGTTCAAATGCGTGTTGAACTTGCCAAGCTCCACGATAACTTAAATGCTACTATGATTTATGTTACACACGACCAAACAGAGGCTATGACTATGGCAGATGATATTGTTGTTTTAAATGAGGGTGTTGTTTCTCAAAAAGGGTCACCTTTGGACTTATACAACGACCCAAATAATTTATTTGTTGGAGGCTTCATTGGTTCTCCTAAAATGAATTTTATTTCAACAAAAATTACAAGCAAAAGCCAAGACAAGACTGAAGTTGACTTAATGGGATCATCGACAATAAACATATCAAAGACTTTATCTTCTGCTAATGAGGGTGACGCTGTGATGCTTGGCATAAGGCCCGAACACCTCATCATCAATGAAGAGAGTGATGGCAGCTGGGAGAGCAAAGTCTTCGTTGTGGAAAAATTAGGTTCTGGAACTTTCCTTTATCTTGAAAAAGAGGGAGAGCCTCTTGTGGTTCAAACTGATGGTGACTCGAATATTAAAGTCGGAGATACAGTTAAAGTAGGATTTTCGGCATCTCGTTGTCATATTTTTGACAAGTCAAGCCAAGAAGCCTTCAAAT
>CABXST010000053.1 GCA_902514885.1 uncultured Alphaproteobacteria bacterium
GAGACCAAAGATTAAAAAATCAAGTAAATATTTATAGATTTTTCAGTAATTCGCTACTGATAGCAGCACTTGAGGCTATTAAACTCTCATCTTTTAAAGGATCAAAATCATTTCCTTTTTCATTTAAGCATATTCCACCGGCCTCTTTTACTAAAATAATACCTGCTGCAATATCCCAGAGATTTAGTCTTAATGACCAAAAACCATCAAATTTTCCTGATGCGACATTAGCTAAATCAAGTGCTGATGATCCCAGTAATCTTACACTTGTTTTTCTTTGAAGGGCTCCTATTTGAGCAATACCTTTTTCGAGAATGTCTTGGTGCTTAATTTGAACACCAGATGTAAACATACATCCATCTAACTTATCTCTTTGAGATACTCTTAGTCTTTGATTGTTAATCCAAGATCCAGAACCCTTGTGAGCCCAATATAATTCATTTAATATTGGGTTGTACGTAACACCAGCAACAATTTCTCCTTTTTGCATCAAACCAATAGTCACTGCAAAGTATCCATTGCCGTGTATAAAGTTTTTTGTACCATCAAGTGGGTCTGTGATAAATACTGGAGTATCACCTTTAAGTTTTTCTAAATCCTCAGAACTAAAAGTCTCTTCATCTATTTGAAGAAACTCAGGTCTATCTTTTCCCAAATTATAACTAATTGTTTCAGAAGCCCTAATATCTGCCGAGGATACAAAGTCATTTTTATCTTTTTTAGAAATTTGAAGTTTTTCAAGTTCACCAAAATCTCTAATCAAAGACTTGGCAGCACTTCTACATGCTTTTTCCATTACAACAATTACTGGAGGGACAATAGACATAGAAAATTTATTTTGCTTTTTCTATATAAGTTAATTCACTTGTATTTATTTTGACTTTATCACCTGTTTCGACATGGGGAGGGACAGTAACTCTTACACCGTTAGTTAGCAAAGCAGGTTTATAAGAAGAAGACGCAGTTTGTCCTTTAACAACAGCTTCTGTTTCAGCAATTTGCACCACAAGACTTTCAGGGGGATTAACATTCATTGGTTTTTCATCATAAAACTCAATAGAGACTTCCATTCCATCTTCAAGAAATTTAGCTGTGTTCTCATTAACTTGAGTAATATTCATAATTATCTGTTCGTAAGTCTGGTTATTCATAAATGTAAAATCCTCTCCACTGCGAAATAAAAATTGGTGATTTATCTCCTCAGCTCGAATTTTTTCTAGAGACTCTGAACTTCTAAATCTCTCATTTAATTTTGACTGATTTGATATATTTTTAAGTTCTGCTTGAATATATGCACCACCTTTACCAGGTTGTGTATGGGAGAGTTTAGCAACCTTCCACAGAGAGTTATTATGCTGGATTATATTTCCAATCTTTAAATCGTTAGCATTGATTTTCATTTAGATTTATAGATCTGTATCATTTGCTCTAATAAAGCCAATGCATCAGCTCTAGATCTTTGAAAACAATTTCTTCCAATAATAGATCCATTACCATCTCCTTGATGAATTGCGAGAACTTCATCCATTAAAGCTTGATCATCTTTTGCATCTCCACCAGAAAAAACAACTAAGCGCTTTCCATCAAAAGCAACTTTTTTAATGTGGGCTACACGATCTTTTAAAGTGTTTATATTTATATTATTATCTTCAAATACTTTTTTAGTTGGGTCATCTTCTAAAAAGTCACTTGGCAGCTTAACTTTAATTATATTAGCTCCCAATAAAGCAGAAATGTGTGCAGCATATGAAATTATATTCATTGAAGTCTCACCTTTTTTAGAAATGTTTGACCCTCTGGCATAGGCCCATAATACTACTGCAAGACCTTTTTCTTTAGCCTCAAAACTTAGTTTTTTAAACTCTTCCATCAAATCAAAATTATGTTCAGATCCAGGATAAATAGTAAAACCTATCGCTGCACATCCTAGTTTTAATGCATCATCTACACTCCCAGTAACAGCCTGATCTAGAGAGGTAGCTAGAGTATTTGAACTATTAATTTTTAATATTGTTGGAATTTGACCATGAAAGTTTCCAGAACTTGTTTGAAGTAACCCAAGAGGTGCTGCATAAGCTGACAAACCAGCATCTATTGCAAGTTGATGATGATAGATTGGATCGTATGCAGGAGGATTAACAGCAAAACTTCTATCAGGGCCATGTTCAAAGCCTTGATCGACTGGTAAAATGATCATTCTCCCAGTTCCTCCAAGCTTTCCTTGTCCTAAAATTTTCATAAGATTTGATCTCACACCTACATTTTCATGGGTGTAGTTTGAAATGATTTTTTTGGTAGTATTTGTTACTTTCATAATTGCTCCTATAAATTACATACTTGAGCGGTTGTCTCAAGCATTCTATTTGAAAATCCCCATTCATTGTCATACCAAGTGAGTATTCTTCCAAAATTATCAGATACTGTAGTCGTTTCAGTCAAATCTAAAATTGAACTTCTAGAGTCATGATTATAATCACTTGATACCTTCGGATCTCTATCCACTCCTAAGATATTTTTAAGAGAATTATTGGCATATTCTTGAAATTTATTATTCAAAGACTCAATTGAAATATTTTTTTTTGTATTAAATTTAAAATCTACAAGAGAGACATTTGGTGTTGGAACTCTTATTGCGGTTCCATCTAATTTTCCTTTTAAATGAGGAAGCACGAGACCAACAGCTTTTGCTGCACCTGTGCTCGTAGGAATAATATTGTTAGCTGCCGCTCTAGCACGTCTAAGATCTTTGTGAAAAGTATCAACTGTATTTTGATCTCCTGTATAAGAGTGAATTGTTGTCATGTATCCATTTTCAATTCCAAACTCCTGATCTATTACGAAAGCCACAGGTGCCAAACAATTAGTTGTACACGAAGCATTTGATATAACTTGGTGATCTAGGTTAATATTTTTGTTATTTACACCTTGGACAACTGTTATATCTGCACCTGAACACGGGGCTGAAACTATGACCTTACTAGCACCACTTTCGACATGTAACATAGCTTTATCTTTAGACGCGAAAACACCTGTGCACTCTAAAATAATATCTACATTCTTGTCACTCCACTTTAAATCAATTGGGTTTCTCTCAGATGTAACAGTTACTTTGTTTTCTTCTATTGAAAACTGCTCGTTTGAAATTTTATTAATATCCTTAGAGAGAGGTCCGTGAATACTGTCATATTTTAGTAAGTGAATATTTGTATCAATATCAGCTAAGTCGTTAATATAAGCAATTTCATATTGATCACTAAATTCATTTGACCTGTCTAAAAACGCTCGATAAACAAGTCTACCAATTCTACCAAATCCATTAATTGCTACTTTTTTTTTCATTTTGTTTTAATTTTCCTTAATATTTTAGTTGATATAGTTTTTGTTGTTAACCCAA
>CABXST010000054.1 GCA_902514885.1 uncultured Alphaproteobacteria bacterium
CTCCCTTAAATGATTTTAAAACTTTGCTTGGTAGATCATTATGAAATAATTGATAATTTGACATCATAGAACATATATTTATATAAGATAGATAATACAATGAAAAACAAAAATATCTTAGTTTTTGGATCAACAGGCTTTATAGGAAGAAGTATCACAAAAAGACTCTTACAAAATGGTGACAAGCTTATATGTCCTGTCAGAAATGCCAGTAGGGTTAAAAGAAATATACTTTCAGGAGACATAGGACAGATTGAAGTAATTGAATTTGATATTAATAATTTAGATGAAATTAAAAGCTTAATAGAGAAATCAGATTTAGTAATTAATTTGATAGGAATTCTATATGAACAAAATAATTTATCCTTTGAACTAGCTCATTACTTATTACCAAAAAAAATCGCTGGATATTGTGAATTATTTAAAAAACCATTTCTTCATGTTTCAAGTTTAGGTTCAACTTTTCAAACCAAATCAAATTACTTAATTAGCAAAAAAATGGGCGAAGAATTTATTGAAAATAATAATACCAATCACATTATTGTAAGACCAAGTACAGTCTATGGTGAAGAGGATAATTTTATTAATTTATTTGGTAAGATGGCTAAAATTTTACCTTTCCTTCCATTAATTAAAAAAGGAAAAACTAAATTCCAACCAATTTATGTCAATGACTTATCTCTCTTAATTTTTAATCTATTAAATAATTTTGATAAATACAAAAATTCTAATTTAGCAGCTGTAGGTAATGAGATATTTACTTTTAAAGAAATTTTAAGTCATATATTCATCTCTTTAAAAAAAAAGGAAAGATTTTTTTATATGCCTTCATTTCTTGCAATCCTTCAAGGCAAAATATTAGAAAAACTCCCTAAACCTTTATTTACTTATGATCAGTATGTAACTCTTTCACATGATAGTATATCAGAGGGAAGTCAAAAATTAGTCACCGAGATATTGAAGCAAGATCTGTCAAATATGAAAATTATTACCTCAGAGTATCTTAAAAAGTTTATTGATAGAGTTTAATAAACATAAATTAGCAAGACTATTCCTATAAAAATTCTATAAACAACAAATGGTGTGAAACCAATTTTATTTATAAAATTAATAAAAATAGAAATTGTGATATAAGCTGCAAAAAATGAAGAAAAAAAAACTATAAATAGACCCTTATTAATAATAATACTCTCAAAATCACCTATATTTGAAAAAAAAGATAACCCAATTATGGGTATACCCATATATAAACTATAAATAGAAGAATATTTACGGTCTTCTCCAAATAACCTAAAGGCAATTATACAACTCCCTGCTCTACTAAAACCTGGTAAAAAGGCAAGACACTGAAAAAAACCAGCTAAAATAAATTTGGTGCTTTTGCTTTTAATAACAAATTTAAATTTATTTGGTTTGTCTGAGATATAGAGCAATATTGCTCCTATAATTGAGGTGTATCCTATTATCTTTAAGCTAATAAAACTTAAATTATAAAATTTTAGTATTATGCCCAGAAAAACTGCTGGTATAGTTGCATAAACTATTACCTTAAAGTTGGCTTTAATATTTGATTTTGAAAAATGTTTATGTACTAACAGATATATTAATAATGCTAATAAAGAGGCAAAGTGGGCAGATGTTTCATATAAATAGTTTCTTGATTCTATGTTCTTATAAAGTATTTCTATGATATTTAGGTGACCACTTGAACTAATGGGGATAAATTCAGTAATTCCTTGTATTAGACCATAAAAAATATTAAAAATACCATCAATAGTCATAATTTATTATCATTTATTGGTTTACTAAGTCTTAAAACCTTTATATTAATACAATCCAATTTATTTGTAGGAGAATAAAGTAATATTTTATTATCATGTTAGAGTTTCATAAAAAAAAACCAAAGAATCCATCTAAAACTGAGCCTGAAAAAAGAATAAAGGATTTTCAGGAGATTTATAGTCAGTTTGGTAAAAATGACTCTGTAGAACAATCATCAAGATGCTCACAATGTGGAATTCCTTTTTGTCAAATACATTGTCCTTTAAACAATAATATACCAGATTGGCTTCGTTATATAGCAGAGGATCGTTTAGAGGAAGCCTATCAAGTATCTGCGTCAACTAATGTTTTTCCAGAAGTGTGTGGAAGAGTTTGCCCCCAGGATCGATTGTGTGAAGGTAACTGTGTTGTTGAACAGGCGGGCTTTGGTGCAATTACAATTGGTAATTTAGAAAAATATCTTACTGAATTAGCATGGGAAAAAGGTTGGGTAAAAAAAATTGAGATTAATGGTGCTTCAAAACAAAAAGTTGCAATAATTGGATCAGGACCTGCCGGAATGGCTGCATCATCTTACCTTATCCAAAATGGTTATGATGTAGACGTCTTTGAAAAGAATGACCGTGTAGGCGGTTTAATGATATACGGTATTCCAAATTTCAAACTAGATAAAAGTATCGTCGAGAGAAGAACAGATTGGTTATCAAGTAGTGGAGTCAATTTCCATGTTAATAAAGAAATTGGCAAAGACTTGACATTTCAAGATCTAGAAAAAAACTATGATGCTATATTAGTTGCAACTGGAGTTTACAAAGCAAGAAAGTTAGATATTGAAACCTCAAACATAAATAACTCTTTACCTGCTTTAGATTTTTTAATTGAAAGCAATAGAGTTGGTCTTGGAGATGCACCTTCCTCAAATGAGCATTTAAACGCAAAGGATAAACATATTGTTGTTATTGGTGGAGGTGATACAGCTATGGACTGTGTCCGAACAGCCATCCGTCAAAAGGCTAAGCAGGTGACATGTCTTTATAGAAGAAATAAAGAAAATATGCCCGGATCAGCCAGAGAAGTATTAAACGCCGAACAAGAGGGTGTAAAATTTAATTGGTTATCTGTACCCTCTAAGGTCATAAGTAGTAATTCTAAGGCCTCAAGTTTGAGTTATAAAGTTGCTACACTTGGGGAGGCTGATGAGTCAGGTAGAAGAAAACCTATAGATACAGGTATCGAAAAACATATAAAAAGTGATCTTATAATCCAAGCTTTGGGATTTGAACCAGAGAATTTGAATACCCATTTTAAAACTAATCTTGAACTAACTAGCTGGAACACTATTAAAGTTGATTATAAGAAGTTTCAAACTAGCAACCCTAAGGTATTTGCAGCAGGGGATATTGTTAGAGGTGCATCACTAGTTGTATGGGCAATACATGATGGTAGAGAAGTA
>CABXST010000055.1 GCA_902514885.1 uncultured Alphaproteobacteria bacterium
TCTAAAGCATTCAAAACATTCCCAGACTCAAATTGCACATATAAAGACAATGGTGAATTTTTTATTAACGATCATCATAATATAGGCATTGCAGTTGACTCTAAATTTGGTTTAAAAATGCCCGTAATAAAAAAAATTAATGATCTTTCTTTAAAACAAATTAACTCCAGTCTTAATGATAAGATAAATTTAACTAGAGATAACAAACTTTCTCCCTCTGATCTGTCAGATGGTGTAATAAGTATATCTAACTTAGGATCATTTAATATCCGAAGCTTTGATGCCATTATACTACCTGGTCAAACATATATACTTGCAGTAGGGCAAATATTTGAGGATGTTTTTGTTGACAAAGGAAAGATAGAAATAGGAAGTTTTATAAATTTGACTTTATCTTGCGATCATAGAGCAGTAGATGGTGTCTTAGCTTCTCAATTTTTATCAAGTATAGTACAAAATATGGAAATTATATCAGTTGACAGATAAATACGATTTATCAATCGTTGGTGGTGGCCCTGGTGGATACGTTGCTGCTATAAAAGCTGCTCAACTTGGAATGAAGGTGGCCCTTTTTGAAGAAGATAAACTAGGAGGAGTGTGCCTTAATTGGGGATGTATTCCAACAAAATCTCTTCTACACTCTGCAGAATTCATAGAAGAGGCTAATCACTTCGGACTTGATAAAAAAGACCTCACCAAAATAGCTTTAAATAAAGTTGTTGAGATGTCAAGAACTGCATCAGAAAATTTATCTAAAGGTGTTAGTTCACTAATGAAAAAAAATAAAATAGATATATATAAGCACCGCGCTTATCCAAAAAAAATAGATAATGAATTTTATGTTAAAACATCCTCTGATGAAATAATTTCAAAAAATATGATTATTGCCACAGGCTGTAAGCCTAGAACATTAGGTGATATTAAATTTTCTGACTTAATATGGAGTTCTAAAGAAGCAATGATACCCAAATTTCTTCCAAAAAAACTATGTATAATAGGATCAGGTGCAATTGGAATAGAGTTTGCGAGTATTTACAATGCTTTGGGATCAGAGGTTATAGTATTTGAGTCTCAAGCTAAAATTCTTCCTCAATTTGATAATGATATCTCTAATGAAGCAAAAAAAATTTTTGAGAAAAAGGGTATTAAATTTGAATTAAATGCAAAGATTGAGAATATAGTCGATGAAAAAAAATCTGTCTCATTCAAAAATAATAATAAAAATGTTGTTTGCGATGCTTTGATACTCTCTGTGGGTGTCTTACCTAATTTAGACAAAGATTTTATAGGTGCACTTGATTTAAATTTAACTGATACAGGATATATTGGCACTAACCATAACTATGAAACTAATGTAAATGGTTTATTTGCTATTGGTGATATTATTGGTGCTCCTTGGTTAGCTCATAAGGCTATGCATGATGCAATAAACTGTGTTAATTATATTTCATCTGGAAAAGATACAGATAAGCCAAAAGAAAATCATATACCTGGCTGTATTTATAGCCTACCTCAAATAGCTACAGTTGGTTTTACGGAGCAACAACTTAAAGACAATAATACACCATACAAATCAGGTAACTTTCCCTTTTTAGCCAATGGTAAATCTCAAACAATTTCTAATTCATATGGTTTTGTTAAAACACTTTTTAATTCTGAGACAGGTGAAGTTTTGGGTGCCCATCTTATTGGCCCAGATGTAACAGAAATGATAGCTACATTTGGTCTAGCAATTTCATCTGAATCAACTGAAGATGAATTTATTAACACTGTATTTGCCCATCCTACCTTATCTGAGTCTATTCATGAAAGTGTCCTGTCTGCATTTGAAAAACCCCTTCATTTTTAATCATGATTAGACATCCAGAAAAAATCAAAAAATTTAACCCAACCACACTTAAGAAACCAAATTGGCTTAAAGTTAAAGCCCCAACTTCAAAAAAATATTTTGAAACACTAGATATAGTTAATTCTCATAATTTGGTTACCGTATGTCAGGAAGCTGCATGTCCAAATATTGGAGAATGCTGGGAAAAAAAGCACGCAACATTTATGATATTAGGAGATACTTGCACTAGAGCTTGTGCATTTTGTAATGTTAAAACAGGTAAACCTTCTGAGCCACCTGACCCCATGGAGCCATTAAATGTTGCCAAATCTGTTCTGAAATTAGGACTAAAACATGTAGTAGTAACGAGCGTAGATAGAGATGACCTACCAGACGGTGGAGCTCAACATTTTATTGATACAATTAGATACATAAGAGATCTTTCAAATACTACAACTATAGAAATACTTACACCAGATTTTTTAAGAAAAAATAGAAACTACATTGATATAGCAAAAGTGAGACCTGATGTTTTTAATCATAATTTAGAAACTGTTCCTAGAATTTATAAACAAATCAGACCTGGATCTAATTACTTAGAGAGTTTAAAATTATTAAGAGAGGTTAAAGAATTTGATAAAACCATTTTTACTAAGTCTGGTATTATGATTGGATTGGGAGAAGATTACTCAGAAATAATTGAGGTGTTAAATGATATGAAAAATTCTAATATAGATTTTGTTACCATTGGACAGTATCTTCAACCCTCTATCCATCATGAAAAAGTACATAAGTTTTACTCGCCAGCTGAATTCAAAAGTCTATATAATTACTGTTTAAAAATTGGTTTTAAAATGATTTCATCCTCACCAATGACTAGATCGAGTTATCATGCAGATGAAGATTTTAAAAAATTAAAAAAAGCTATTTAGTTTACTTTAAGAGATACATTGGACCAACAAGCAATAAAATCTCCACTACCAATAAGTCCAGATTTTTCATTTGTAGTAGCTTTAATGGTTATATTATTTTTATCTGTTTTAAGTAATTTTGACAAACTACTTATGATTATCTCAAAATGAGGATTAATTTTAGGTTCTTCTGAAACAATCATTATATCAATATTATTAATTAGCATTTTCCTCAAAGCCATTTTTTTCATAGAATAATTTAAAAAATCTATTGAGCTTCTATTCAAATTTCTTCTGTTATTTGGAAAATAGGTACCTATATCTCGTTGAGACAGCGCACCAAGTATTGAATCTGTTATTGCATGGAGTAACACGTCTCCAT
>CABXST010000056.1 GCA_902514885.1 uncultured Alphaproteobacteria bacterium
GCTAATCACTCTATAGATTTTGAGCATGGCAAATGGTCCTTTAAAAAATAAACAACAAAACGTGCTCTATTTTTCAAGTTCCAACGTCTGAAAAGGGCGATTACACAAACAGAGGCGCTGTTCTCTTTTATGTTTTTAAAGAAGGAGCCGCGGAATACGTTAGAGTAGATGCAGGCTATCCTTATGACTCTCAAAAATATGTAAAGGTAACTATCGACTCAAACAACTACCAATTTTTTGGAGAAGATGACTCCGCTTGGTCGATGGCAGATGATACTGTTATTATCAAAGCCTTAAAAGCAGGAAAAAAAATGTCAGTAGTTGGGTATTCAAAAAGAGGAACGGAAACAACAGATACATATACGCTCATAGGCTTTACAAGCGCATATAATTCTCTTCAACAAGACTGCTAAGAAAATGAAAAATAAAATTGTTTTAGCCTATTCAGGCGGATTGGATACAAGCGTTATATTAAAATGGTTACAAACAGAGTACAACGCGGACGTCATTGCCTACGCTGCAGACCTGGGTCAAGGAGCAGAGTTAACGGAAGCCAAAGCTAAAGCAAAAAAACTTGGCGCAAAAAAAATATACATAGAAAATTTAAAAGAAGAATTTGTTCGCGATTATGTCTTTCCTATGTTTCGTTGTAATACGATCTACGAGGGGGAATATCTTTTAGGAACGTCTATCGCTCGACCACTGATTGCAAAAAGACAAATTGAAATTGCTAAAAAAGAAAAAGCCAATGCCGTCTCGCACGGCGCCACAGGTAAAGGAAACGACCAGGTTCGCTTTGAGTTTTCTTATTATGCCTTGGAGCCCAAAATAAAAGTGATCGCGCCTTGGAGAGAATGGGACCTGTCATCAAGAACAAAGCTCTTAGAATTCGCAGCAAAAAATAAAATTCCTATTATGAAACATAATAAAAAAGAGTCGCCTTATAGTGTGGACGCCAATGTATTACACCGATCAGCGGAGGGAAAAATCCTTGAAGATCCTTGGAAAAGACCACCGGAAAACGTTTTTGGTATTTCTAAAAGCCCTCAGTCAGCTCCGAATAAAGAGACAGTAATCACAATTCAATTTAAAAATGGTGATCCCATTGCTATTAATAGAAAAAAACTCTCACCATTTAATCTATTAGAAAAGCTTAATAAATTAGGCGCTGCTAATGGAATTGGAAGAGTGGATATCGTGGAGAACAGGTATGTTGGAATAAAATCTCGTGGTGTTTATGAAACACCGGGGGGAACAATTCTTTTAAAAGCACACCGTGCTATGGAAAGCATCACTCTAGATAGAGAGGAAGTTTTTACAAAAGACGAACTCATGCCCAAGTATGCGCGATTAGTTTACAACGGGTATTGGTTTGCACCAGAAAGAGTGATGATGCAAAAAGCAATTGATGCCACTCAGAAAAGAGTCAACGGGCAAGTAAGGCTAGCTCTATACAAAGGAAATGTAACTGTTATTGGAAGACAGTCACTCAACAGTTTATACGACGAAGATCTTGCAACCTTTGAGTCCTCAAATTACGATCAGCGCGACGCCGAGGGATTTATTAAACTCAATGCCCTAAGACTTAAAAAAAATAAACTTAAATTTTAATTTTTACTAAAAAATTATCCGTGCGTTAAAAAATAATCAGAGATACCTAATTCCATGATATCAGCGATGACACCAACTATTTCATCTTTATGTGTGGGGCCAACCAATATTCTATACATGACAGGATCAGATATAAGAGTAGGGATTACTTCAACATCAGTTCCAATTTTATTGGATACATCACTTGCAACTGCTTGGGAGATATTTTCTTTTTTAAATGCACCAATTTGAATGTATGCGGATTGTGTAGGGCTATAAGAAGTTAATGAGTCAATTTGATTAGATAGGCTATCTTCAAGTGCTGATAATAAGACTGTTTTATTAGGTTTTGGCTTTGATTTTACTTCAAAGCTTGAGTCAAACACTTCGCCAATAACGTCCATTACTTCTTCTTGTTCTTTTGAGTTAATTGCTGCTATTAAATTATCCAGTTGCTCTTCATTGATAGTTTCGTCTAATTGAATAATTTCTTTGACTGTTTCATCCAGAGCCTTGTTTAAAGCATTTAACTGATCCTCGTTAATAATCTCTTCCTTAATTTCAATAATATCATCCTCTTCATTTTCCAGAGGTGTATTGCTTGTCGGTTGTTGGTTAGTGTCCCAAGAAAGAGTAAATGTATCACTTACAGCAACTACATCATTGCTAGCTTCAATGGTTAAATCTAGTGACCCATTGGTAGAGGGAGGGTTACCGATAAAAGAATGTTGTGATGGTAAGAATACAAGCCAACCAGGTAGAGCATCGCCATTGGCTAATTTTACATTGAAGCGAGTTTTTCCACTTCCATCTAAATAGAAAGTATTTTCATCAAATCGAAATTCAAAATCTACAAATTTGTTACTAGAAAAATTAATATTCTCTCCTGTAACTTTGTTAATTTGGACAAGCTCTGGGTTTTGATCGTTTAACGGTGTAGTCACAAAAGCCAAGTATTTTTTGGTCCAACGATTAAGATTTTCTTCAAGTGCTGTTGCCAATCCCTCATCAGTAATTTGTGATAGATCGTCTGGTACAAAGTTCATACCTACTGATGAATAGAGTGACCCTAGGCTGTATTGTAATTCAGCATAGGCAATATCATTTCTTAAGCGTGAGACCAGCAAGCTAGCCTCTTCTCTTATGATTTCCAATTCTCCAAATCGAGATATTTTTTGAGCGTTTGCAATTAAATCATTAATTCTTTGGGCGACATTCAAGTAATGCTTTGCGTTGCTATATTCTCTTAAGCTTTGTGCGTAATTAATATTTGCTATATGCACTTGAGATAACACTGCCATGGAAAGAGCTAACCGCTGCTCTTCAATAATTTGTTTGTTTATTTTATTAACATCATTGATGTTCCCCACTTGAAAAATATTAAGTAAATTTGCTCCAAAAACAGCGCCATATTCTGAATTATTTTTATTTAAAAGATATTTATTGGAGTCATAAGTCCAGGTGGCATTAAATTGTA
>CABXST010000057.1 GCA_902514885.1 uncultured Alphaproteobacteria bacterium
TTATTTATTAATTTAGACTCGGCTAATTCATTGAAATACCCCAAGTCATTTGAACTACTAATAATTGGGTAATCAGTTATAACTTTGATATTATTTTTCAAACAAAGATAAATATACTCAAACTTAATACCCGAAGGTAAAAAATTTAAAATAAAATCTACTTTATTGTCGTAAATGAGATCTTCATACGAACCATAATATTTATTGAAATTATGAGACTTACAAAATGCTTGAGCGGCCTCAGTATTTCTTGAACTATTTGCATAAAGGTTAAGCGTGTTAGATAGTTTATTTTTTTTTATAAAGTCAATTGATTTTTGATCTGAGCTTAGTATAGCTAAATTGCTTTTCATATATTTTTTATTATAATCCTTGGATGAAACAGGTTTTTTTAAGCTATCACGATATACACACAGATTGTATTAAATTAGCAAAAATAATAAAAAAAAAATATAAACCCCAAAAACTTATTTTGATTTCTAGAGGTGGACTTATACCGGGCTCTATAATAGCTAATTATTTAGGCATACAGGATATTGATGTAATTGCTCTTAAAACCTATGCGGATAGGAAAAAAAATACAGATATAAAAATTTTTAAAAGAATAAAATCTGAAAAAAAGTTAGTCGTTATTGACGATTTAGTAGATAGCGGTGATACAGCTAAAATAGTTAAAGAAATGATGCCAAATTCAAAGTTTGTTGTTTTATATGCAAAAACCTCAGGAAAAAAACAAGCTGATCTTCATCTCTATGATTTTAGGGATAAAGACTGGCTCGTTTTTCCTTGGGAACAGGATTAGTTAAATATTTACTTCCTTACTTATTGAGGAACCTCTCCATCTATACCCTGGACATAGAACATCATTCCAGCGAGCATTCCATCATCAGCCACCTCACCTTCTTTAACAACTAACTCTCCAGCTTGGTTATATATGGGGCCTTCAAAGGAATGAAGAGTTCCATTCTCAATTGCATTTTCCATATTTTTTGCTTCTAAAATTATATCTAAAGGTAAAAGTTTTGTGTTATATGGTGACATTTCTACCATACCATCCTTAAAACCTTGCCATGTGTCCTCAGAACCCCAAGTACCATCTACAACAGCTTGAGCCTTTGCAGCATAATAAGGGCCCCAAATATCTTCGATTGAAGTCATATGGGCATTTGGACAGAATGCTTCTTGATTTGAAGCTTGACCGAAAGCTAGTACTCCAGCTTTTTCAGCAGCTTGGCATGGAGCATACGAGTCAGTATGTTGAACAATTATATCTGCTCCTTGATTGATTAATGTATTAGCAGCATCTGCTTCTTTTCCAGGATCATACCATGAGTAATTCCATATAATTTTAATTTTAACGTCTGGATTTACTTTTGCAGCAGCTAAGTAAAAAGCATTAATTCCTCTTATAACTTCAGGGATTGGAAATGATACTATATAACCTATAGTATTTGTCTTGGTCATTTTACCAGCAATATGCCCAATAATAGTTCTGCCCTCATAAAATCTTGCAGAATATGTTGAGACATTATCCATTCTCTTGAATCCTGTTGCATGTTCAAATTTTACATCTGGAAACTCTTTTGCCACCTCTAGAGTTTGGTCCATGTAATTAAATGATGTAGTAAAAATCAAATCATGACCAGAGGCAGCTAGTTTTCTTATAGCTCTTACAGCATCAGCATTTTCTGGAACATTTTCTATATAAGTTGTCGAAATTGCGTCTCCTAAAGCATTTTCCATATAAATTCTGCCTTGATCGTGCATATAAGTCCATCCGTGATCTCCTGGAGGGCCTATATAAATAAAACCAATTTTCTTTTGATCAGCGTGAAGAGCAGATACAGAAATTATGGTAAAAAATGAGAGAATAGTTAGTATTTTTCTTATCATATTTAAAATCCTATCTTTTAAATTTTATTAAATTTTATTATAAAACTATTTTCAGTAATAAATAATGAATCTAGTTAATAATTAATATGTAATAAATTTATAACAAAAAAGAATTAGATGCCCTTAATATGAAAAAAAATAAGTGGATAACCTATTGATTTTTTTCAAAAGGTATATTCAGAGAAGCTGGAGCACTCAACTTAAGTCTTAATTTATTGGATGAGATAAAGACTAATACTATAATTGTCGCTAAATATGGCATCATATTAAAAAATTGTCCTGGTAATTTAACTCCAATAGCTTGCAAGTTCATTTGCATTATAGCTACTCCTCCAAAAATATAAGCACCAACTAAAAGCCTCCAAGGTTTCCAAGTAGCAAAAACTACTAGAGCTAAAGCTATCCATCCCCTGCCAGCTGTCATTCCCTCTTGCCACATAGGAGCGTAACAAATAGAAATATAAAAACCTGCAATAGAGCTCATTATTCCTCCAAATATGATAGTCATATATCTAGTTTTTATTACATTATAACCAAGAGCATAGGCAGAATTATGGTTTTCTCCGACCGCTCTTACAATAAGACCCGATTTAGTTTTAGATAAAAAATAACTTACCAGAAATACTAATAAGAATGAAATTGTGATAAAATAATATGGGTTTAATCCTTCAATAGGAGTTCCACTAAATTTTTTTCCAAGCATAGCACTTAAACCGATACCAAATATTGTTAAGGCAAGACCAGTGGCTATTTGATTAGTCATTAAATTTAGAACCAGAAAGGCAAATATACCTGAAAGAATAACACCAGATATAATAGAAAAAAATAATGAGTAAAAATAATTACCTGTTAAAACTAAAGTTATAAAACCTGTTACAGCACCTACTAACATTAAGCCTTCAAGTCCAAGATTAAGAACACCACTTTTTTCAGTTACTAATTCTCCAATACCGGCGAATACAAGAGGTGTAGTTGATATTAAAACTATATTCAAAATACCAATAATTAGTTCAA
>CABXST010000058.1 GCA_902514885.1 uncultured Alphaproteobacteria bacterium
ATTTCTAAAATTAATAATCTTTTAAAAACTTGTAAAAAATTTTTTTATTTACCGGAAGAAGATAAACTTAAAATTGCCCCAAAAAAATGGAATCCTAATACAAATACAGTTTATAGAGGATATTTTCCTAGCTCAGTTAATGGTAAAGAGGGATTAGATATAGGAGACCCTCTTTTAAAGCAAGATATGGCTGATTTATTAAAAAAAGAAAAATTTGAGGTAAATCATGATATGACTTTTTTAGATCCATCCTGGCAAGCTACTATAAATAACTATTTTGATGATCTTCATAACCTTGGAATGATTATATTTAAAACTATTATATCTTCATTCTCCTCTAATTTATCTATCGCTGATCGAGCATTTCAAAGACCAAAGACTCTTTCTACTTTAAGATTTAACTACTATCCCAAACAGGATAAACCAGTTGAAGTTTCCTCACAAGATGGTGTTGCTTTAGGTTGTGAAACTCATGTTGACAGTGGAATAATGACTATCTTATATCAAGATAAGAAAGGTGGTTTGCAAGTTCAAAATAGACACTCACTTCAATGGTATGATGTACCCCATGATCCTAATGCTTTTGTAATCAATACAGGGCTGGCATTAGAATATTTAACAAATGGCAGAATGAAAGCGACTAACCACAGAGTACTTTTTAATCAAGAAGAACGTATTTCTATACCTTTCTTTTTTGAGCCTTCTTATGACTTTATATTAGATCCAAAATATTTGGATATTAATGAAAATATAATTTATAATATTGATAATTATGAAGATTTTCTCACTAATTCACTCAAAAAATTTGTTGAATATGACAGGCCTGCCTAAATTAATCTTCTTATCTCTTTTTGTATTTATATCAGCTTGTGGTGGCTTTAATACAGGAGTAAAAAAATCAGATACCCAAAAAATCAATACTGTTAAATATGGAACTCTTGTTGCTGCTGAACCAGTAAAAATAACTGGGGAAAGCTCTGGTTTAGGAGCCCTTACAGGAGGTTTAGTAGGTTTTGTTGTCGGATGTGGAGAAGGTATTTTAGATGATGACTGCAGAGATGCTGCAGCAGTGGTTGGAACTATTGGTGGAGCAATAGTAGGTTATGTCGCTGGTTCATCATTAGGAGATCATACAGGTTTTCAATATGTTGTAGACGTTGATGACACAGATGATGATATTTCAATTGTTCAATCAGGCGCAGAACAAATACCAATTGGTTCTAGAGTAACTATTGCTATTGGAACTAACACAAGAATTATTATATCAGAATAACTTACAGGAGATAATGAATGTTTATTGCAATGAATAGATTCAAAGTAAAATTAGGTGAGGAGAAATATTTTGAAGATATTTGGAAAAATAGGGATACTCATTTAAACGAGGTACCTGGTTTTAAAAAATTTAATTTAATAAAAAGTGAGTCTAATGAAGAATATACACTTTATGCCTCTCATAGTGAGTGGGGTTCAAAGCAAGACTTTATAAATTGGACTAAATCTGAAGCTTTTAGGATGGCACATAAAAATGCAGGTAGACATAAAACAGTATATTTAGATCACCCACAGTTTGAAGGTTTTGAGGTAGTAATTTAAGGAAATATTTCTCCTTTTAAATAAAAAATAATAATAATTATACATTTTGAAAATTGAAAATAGATCAAATGGCGGAAGGACTGGGATTCGAACCCAGGAAAGAGTTGCCCCTTTGCCGGTTTTCAAGACCGGTGCTTTCAACCGCTCAGCCATCCTTCCAAAGCGATTTGTATTTAATAAAGAATATTAGAAAAAAAACAACCGGTATTTAGCTATTTTGGGTACCATCAATTCGTCTAGTGCTAAAGATAACTCCAAGCATAAAAACAATAATTGATGATGGAAATAGAAAATAACCAATAGTATAGGAGTCTGGATAATACTGCATGCCAGTGTATAAAACGATACCATTCATGAGACAAAGAATTAAAAACACAACATTTGTACCAATTCTACTTAGTATCATACCTAAGGGCTTTAAAACAACAATAGCGGCTGCACAAACAAAGATTATGGCTGGAATAATATTCATGAGCAATCCCATCGACTCAGAGTAAGTATAGTCTTCTAATGAGTCCCAAGGAAGTAGCATTGATGCTAGCATCATTAAAATAGAGACATAAACAAATCTCTTACCTATACTTGTTAAAATCATTGGATAGTTATAACAAATGATAAAATTTTTAATAGTTTAATGATTTGATAAATTTTAAGAAATAACTATTAGATGAATGGATGTATAATAGATTTATATCTAGGAATCAGAATATGTTAAAAACTTATCTTTATATTTGCCTTAGCTTTTTTTTTACCCTCAATATCAGTGCTCACGATGCTAAAAACTGTGATGTCCTTGAAAATTATGATTTTTCTGGTTTTGAAGACTGGAAATCTGAAGTAGTCCAAAGATCTGATGAATTTGGGCTAGACCGAGGTTTTGTGTCTGAATTAATTGCTCCCTATGAGGTAAATAAAAGGGTAATTGAAAATGATAAGTGCCAACCTGAATTTACTTTAACATTCTCAGAATATATAGAAAAACGAATTTCCGATTTAAGAATTAAAAATGGACTTGATAATAAAAGTAAATACAATAATTTATTAAATAATATTAATAACTATTATAATGTTCAATCAAGATTTATATTATCAATCTGGGGCTTAGAGACAGCATACGGGAAAATTACAGGTAATTATCCTGTGTTAGAGAGTCTTTTGACTATGTCTTATGATGAGAGAAGAAGACGATATTTTACAAAAGAACTCTATAATGCTCTGAAAATATTAGAACAAGGTCACATTAATCTTACTGACTTCAAGGGGTCTTGGGCAGGGGCAATGGGCCAAAATCAATTTATGCCCTCAAGTTTCTTA
>CABXST010000059.1 GCA_902514885.1 uncultured Alphaproteobacteria bacterium
TTTTGGTTTTTCAACAGGTTTAAGTCTAATACTAGCAATAGGAGCACAGAATTTATTTGTAATAGAGCAGGGTATAAAAAAAAATAACATATTTTTAGTTACATCGATCTGCATACTAGGTGATTTTTTATTAATTTTTTTTGGGATTTTTCTATTTCATTTTATTAAAAATTTTATCAATGATCTAATCAATCTATTATTATCTTTATGCTTAGTACTCTTTCTTCTAAATTTTATATGGTTGAAATTAAAAACATTTAAATATGATATTGAATTTTCACAAACTCACTCACAATCATCAAAGTCAAAAATAGCCCTACAAACACTTGCTTTTACTTTCTTAAATCCTCATGTTTACTCAGATACCGTTTTTATTTTAGGTAATTTATCAAAAAATTTTCTTACAATTTCTGATAAGGTTTTATTTGGTCTGGGTGCTAGCCTAGCATCTTTTATTTTCTTTTATTTATTAGGCTATGGTGCTCAATCACTTAGAGCATATTTATTGAACAAAAAAGTATGGAAATTAATTAACTTTATAATAATTTCTTATTTATTAATACTGACCTTATCGATCATCTTCATGGAAATAATCTAATTTTCAATGTTTTATTAAATAGCTATCTAATCAGATGATTGTTAGTTGCATAGTTGTTATGCAATCATAACACGAGTTTTTTTCTTGATATCATGTATATATATAAATTAGGAGCAGTTCTAAAAAAGTTTCAAACAACTCCGCGTTGATATAGACTCTTAGTTATTCCCTCCTAGTTATAACGAACTGCTCCATTAATATAATGCCAAGTTTTACAACACTTTATCCTGCACTTTTGTTTCCAGCCATTCCTTTGATGATGATATCTTTTGGTAATAGATACACTTCTCTTGCTTCACTTATAAGAAAGATACACGACTCAATAATTATAAATAGACCAACTAGTAAAGTGGTTCAACATCATCTAGATCAAATTAAAGTGCTTACAACCCGTTTAACATTAGTTAGATCAGTTCAAACCCTGTCTGGTATTAGTTTTTTGTTGAATTTATTATCTATTTTTCTGAGCTACATTAAGATATACGACTTAGCCTTAAACTTTTTTGGTTTTGGTGTATTGGTCTTTTCAATTGCCATCATGTTATTTATCTATGAAATTCAACTATCTACTAAAGCACTTAGTAAGCATCTAGAAGATCTAAAAGATATTAAGTAATTTTAATTAAATTTTTATTATATTCCTTTTTATATAGGTACCTCATATTGATATAAATAAAAACCGAACCAAATGCATTAGTAGCAAATATTGCCCACCAAATTCCATTTAGTCCATATTTTAAATTTTCTGAAAAAAAATAAATTACAAAAGGAGGGAGCATAACTAAACGAATAAAAGTATAAAAAACATTTACTATCGGTTTTCGCATTCCTGATAAAACAGAGTCGCTGCGATCTATGATTTGATAAACAAAACATAAAAAAGCTGCCATAAATAAATAAGTACCAGCAATTTTAATTACATCTTTATCTCTAGAAAAAAGTAAAGCAATAGTCTCCCCTGCAAAAAAGAGAATAAAAGCTCCAAATATCATCATATAAATTGAAATTTGAAGTGAAATGATAAAAGCCTTATAAATTCTATCAAAATTCTTAGCACCATAGTTTTGCCCTACCATACTTAATAAAGCACTGCTAAAACCTATAGCTGGTAACAAAATAATTTGTTCTATTCTTAAGGCTATGCCATAAGCTGCACTAGCACTAGCTCCATAACTAGTTACAAATTTTTGAGTAATGAAATAACCAATTGCAATAAGCAGCATATTCACACAAGAGGGCAAAGATTGTTTCAAAATTTTCAAAATTATTTCAATCTCCAGATTTAAATAGCTAAGTTTGAAACTTTTAAATAAAGGACTCCTATATGCAAAATAACCTAAATAAAAAAAATGAAAAAGTTGAGAAATAACAGTGGCTAGGCCTATTCCCAAAGTTCCTAGAGCGGGCAAAGGTCCTAAACCCAAAGAAAGAAAAGGACTAAAAATTAAATTAATGAAAAAACTTATAATTAGCGCATTTCTATTTTTTCTTGTATCTCCTTGAGCATATAAAAGAGAGTTAATCACGAATGAAACTATAAAAATAGGAGCACCAATAGATAGTATTTGAAAATATTTAAGGCCATTTTCTAAAAAAATCCCATCTGCT
>CABXST010000060.1 GCA_902514885.1 uncultured Alphaproteobacteria bacterium
TCGGTCGTGAAGGCCTCCAGCGCCGATGGTACTTAGTCTTAAGGCTTGGGAGAGTAGGACGCCGCCTATTTAAATTACTCAGCTACATATTTACAATAATCAATCTTTAATAATTCTTTTTGTTTCGTTATCTACTACTACAAAGTTTTCATAGTATTTTAATGTAGGTTTGGAGTATCTATTTGTGATCCATTTAATTCTTTCTTCATCAAACCATTTTTTTGCATTTAACATGTTATCAAAACAATACACACCACCTGCAATATTATTATTAAGATCTGAAATATAGTTCTTTCTTATCAACCCAGGTGTATTTTTGTAAATCGGAGCTGTCTCTAAAAACTTTTCTCTTAGTTTTTTCTCTGTTAAAGAAGGATCTATTTTAAAAGTTACCTCTACGATTATCATTTAATAACAAAAATGGTAGCCTCGGGCGGACTCGAACCGCCACGGGAGTAAATCCCACTGGATTTTAAGTCCAGACTGTCTACCATTCCAGCACGAGGCCATGTTAAAATAGTTAATCGAATTTAGACGATTACTTAAGTTTTTCAATACTTTTATCTATTTAAATAGTCTGGATTATCCAAAATATCATCTAATTGATTTTTACCAAAAAAAACTCCAGAAAATAAATCATACTTTTTGAACTCTGATAAATAATCGGGTTTGAATATATTTTTATTTTTATTTTCCAAAATTTTTACGTAATTATCAGGTAATTCATCTTCGATTTTTTTTACCTCATGTATTGATAAAGGGCTTAACTGAATATTAAAATCTTTAAAGGCTTTTAACCTTACTTTTTCATCAATTAAATAGCATAAAAAACCTGAACTTTGAAAATTATTTAAATAGGCGCTAAAACCATAAAAAGAAAAAGGGATTGTTTCTAAATTTTGCTGAAATTTTCCTTGTTCATCGCTCCAAATATATTTACTTTTTGGAAAAAGTTGAAAACTTTCAAAACCAATATTTTTATTAAGTAAAATACCATCACTAAATAATGTATAAACATTTTCAGAATTTTCAAAAGAGTTATAAACTTCTAAAAAGTCATTATTTAAAATATTTTTATTCAGATTTTCGTAAGTTTTCACAAATAAATCTGCTATTAACTCAAAGGAAACACTATTTAGATTAATAGAGGGTTGTTCTAAGTGATAAATTAATAAATTAATTATGTCTTCTTTGGTTTGGAAACTCATACCTAAAGTATACTTTATGGGATTATATAATTCTGAAAATTCTTCGAAAGTTAATTTTTGATTATTGTCTTTGCTTAATATAATAAACGTATCTAAATCTAGAGGGAATAAATTTCCTGTAATTTCAATTTCATTATCATTATAAAAATTTAAAACTTTGTCAGGTATCTGTGTTTGATTTAAACTTAACTTTTCTAAATCTCTATATTCACCAAATATAATGTCAAATTCATTTGCATTTTGATTAACTTCACTGATTGTAAATTCTATATCATTTAATAGTGAGTAATCGCCGAGTGCGTAATATAAATAATATTTATAATCAATATAACTATTTTCTATAAACCCTATATTCAGTCCTTTTTTTGTTAAGCATTCGTTGGAATTAGACTTATTAGAGATAATTATCAATAAACAAAAAATTAAGAACCCTTTGAAATTTATTATAGATTTCACTTAAATTAGCTAGATTTAAACATTTCTTTGTAGACACGTTCTTCAATCTTGTGATCATTATCAAACAATAATGGTATTTCCATACCTTCGGACATTTCTATTTCAACAGATATAACATCTTTAGCTTCAATGTGATCTGCATGAACTACTATTGGTCTTTTAGATGGGTTATTATTTATAATTTTAATTTTGGCATTGTCTTTTAGCAAGCCTCCCCGCCAATGTCTAGGACTATAGGCACTTACAGCAGTTAGAGCTACTACGTTACTTCCAAGAGGAATGATAGGCCCAGAGGCTGAATAATTATATCCAGTACTACCTGCTGCCGTTGACAATATCACTCCGTCACAAACGAGTTCTTCAATTCT